>CAYTUE010000112.1:0-3224 GCA_964441085.1 uncultured Planctomycetaceae bacterium | reverse complement strand
GTGAAGAGCCCCTCGCGTCTTGCAGATGTGAAAACGCGCCCGCTGGCAACATTGGCCTGGTGGCCACATCGGTCTGGTGATTGTGTGGCGACGGCTGCGTTGCGTCGCCACACGATCAGCACACGCTATTTCAGGTTCAACACATCGTCCATGCCGTACAGCCCCGATTTTTTACCATGCAAGAATTTCGCGGCGGCAATGGCTCCATAAGCATAGCTGTCTCGCGTATGTCCTTTGACAGACAGGTCGATGGTTTCACCCATCAGTCCAAACACGATTGTGTGTTCGCCGACATTGTCGCCGGTTCGCAAGGCGTGGTAGCCGATTTGGCTTGCCGGTCGTTCTCCTGTGCGCCCAGACCGTCCATGTACGTGTTCTGTTTGCCCCATTTGTTCGGCCACCAATTTGCCAAAGTGCAAAGCCGTTCCGCTGGGAGCATCTTCTTTGAAGCGGTGATGGCGTTCGATGATTTCGACATCAACGCCCGCTGAATTATCTTTCAATGATGCGGCAGCATCACTGACAAGCTTCATCACGAGATTCACGGCCATGCTCATGCTGGGAGCCATCACGATCGGGATCTGCTGAGTCGCCGTTTGAATGGTTGCCTTTTGGTCTTCAGACAGGCCTGTTGTTGCGATCACCAAAGGCACATTGTCTCGCATACACTTCTGCAAAATGCCGTCGATGGCTTCGGGAAGTGAAAAGTCGATCACGACATCAACGTCCTGTGGCAGATCATCTCCGATAACCACTTGAGCGTCGCCCGCCCCCGCAACTTGTCCCGCATCGGTACCAATTTTCGGGTGAGCAGCATTGTCGATGGCTGCGGCTAGGGTGACTTCGCTATCGGCCATGCACAAAGCCACAACGCGCTGGCCCATTCGCCCAGCAGCACCATGAACAGCGATTCTTAAGGAAGGTTTGGTCATTTTAAGTTCGAATACAATGATGCAAATGAAAGTAGCAAAGTAAGCGATGCCGCTTACTCAGGAATCGAAAGTGTAACAAGTTTTGCTGCGGAGATCATTGAATGGCAACCCTGGGCAAATCATGGGAGAGCGAATTTTCCAGAGCTCCATTTGCGAGCGTGCTGAGTCGGGGGCGCTCACAGCGCAACTGATTTTTGTGCAATGAAAAAACGCCACAGCCTCCATTCGTGAATCGAATGAAACGCTGTGACGTTGAGATCTTGTGTTGGCGGTATGCCAAACTGTCTCTTGATGGTTACTTGCGTTCGTCCAGTGGGACAAACGAACGTTCGGTGGCTCCGGTGTAGATTTGTCGAGGTCGATAAATCCGAGAATCAGCGTCTCGAAGTTCTTTCCAGTGTGCCAACCAACCGGGCAATCGTCCGATTGAAAACATGACTGTAAACATGTTGGTCGGGATTCCCATCGCTCGATAGAGAATACCGCTGTAGAAGTCGACATTCGGGTACAGGTTGCGGCTGACGAAGTACTCGTCTTCCAACGCCACAGTTTCTAGGTTCTTGGCGATTTCTAGCAGTGGATCATCCATGCCCAGTTCCGCCAGAACTTCGGCAGACATTTTCCGGAGGATGGTTGCTCGCGGATCAAAGTTCTTATAGACCCGGTGGCCGAAGCCCATCAGACGGAAGTCGTCAGTCTTGCTCTTGGCTTTGTCGACCCACTTTTTATAGTCGCCACCGTCGTCTGAAATCATTTGCAGCATTTCAAGGACCGCTTGGTTCGCTCCACCGTGTAGCGGGCCCCACAAAGCACTGATTCCTGCAGAAATGCTGGCAAACATGTTGGCTCGACTACTTCCCACCATGCGAACAGTTGACGTGCTACAGTTTTGTTCGTGATCGGCGTGGAGAATGAGCAACGCGTTCAACGCTTTTGCCATCACAGGGTTCACTTTGTATTCCTCGCAAGGAACAGCAAACATCATGTGCAAAAAGTTGTCGCAGTATCTCAGGTTGTTCTGAGGATACGCAGTGGGTTGGCCAATGGACTTCTTGTAAGCGTAGGTTGCCAGAGTTCGAATTTTGGCAATCAGCCGAACCATGTTTTCATCGTCACCATCTTCCGTTTCGGTTTCCGGGTAGTAGGCTGACAGACTCGATACCATGGCAGACAAAATGGCCATGGGGTGAGCATTATTGGGGAAGCCTTCGAAGAACTTTTTCATGTCTTCGTGAATCATGCTGTGATATGTCAGCCGTTCACGAAATTGAGTCAGTTCTGGCGCTGTAGGAAGTTCGCCGTAAAGCAGCAGCCATGCCACTTCGACGAAGTCCGACTTTTCTGCCAGTTCTTCAATCGCGTAGCCTCGATAGCGAAGAATGCCTTCTTCGCCATTGATGAATGTAATTCCACTTTCGCACGCTCCGGTACTGGTGAAACCTGGGTCGACAGTGATGGCTCCAGTTTGGGCACGCAATTTGGTGATGTCGAATCCGACTTCGCCTTCTGTTCCTTTAATCGCAGGCAAATCGAAGTCGTTACCATCCAGTGAAAGCCTGGCCGAAGTCATGGTCTGTTCCCGAGAAAATGAAATGAATATGGTGATTTCAAGCGGCTTAACACCGCTTCGTGTATTTTAGGTTCACAGCAAAAAAAGCCCAACCGATTTTCAGGCTGGCAATTTTTCTTTCGTTTCAGTCACAGCGAAAACTTGGATCTACGGTGTGATAAGCTGATAGCAGGCCGCTGGTTGCCATGTTTTGGCCGAAAAACGTCTCGCACACTCAAGGGAAATCCCAGTCATGCAATCCTGTTATACAGTACCAATCGACCCTCAAAAGTAAACTCAAACCAATCTGCTTCCGGAAGCTGAAAAGCCAGAGTTATTTTCGGTTGGCTGATGTGAACGAATCGAGCTTTTCATCCACGTTGATTGGACTTCGACCATCGTTCGCTGATTGTAAGCAAGTTTTCCTTAAATCACTGAGAGCAGTTAGGCATTGTGCTTGGTGCCGAAGTCTGTCTGCCAGATCGCATTCTTTCTGACATCACTGGATTGGGGCAGTTCCTTTCAGAATCCGGGTTGAGAAAAGCCTCAAGCTGGCTCAACTTGGGCAGTTTTTTGCCGAAGAATCTGGCATGAAGCAGCCAGCCTCGAAATGTCTTGGTGAAATCTGAGCTGTAATGTTGCGTCAGCGGACCGCAACACTATACTCCCCGCTTGCCGCACGCCGGAGTGGTGGAATTGGCAGACACGAAGGATTCAAAATCCTTTGGGGCTAACGCCCCGTG
>CAYTUE010000111.1:11257-12994 GCA_964441085.1 uncultured Planctomycetaceae bacterium | reverse complement strand
CACTAGCCACTGATTTCCGTAAAGGAAACCAATATCGTGGGTTCATGGTTTGACAGGGCATCGCTTTTGCAACGTCGTGGCAGACTGATTATGATCGGTTCGCTGCTCCACTCTTATTTTCCTTCCTGCTTTGTGAACGCTGATTCATGAATCGAACGCTTCTTGCTGCTTGCTGTGTTTTTGTGCTTTCGTTTTTCAACGATGTCAGTGCAGAGACTCCTAATGTCATTGTGATTATGGCTGATGACTTGGGTTACGGGGATCTGTCGTGTTACGGAGCGACTTCCGTCAAAACACCTCATATCGATCGGTTGGCAGCTGAAGGGATCAGATTCACGAGTGGATATTGTTCGGCTTCCACATGCACGCCGACTCGCTATTCGTTTCTTACTGGCTCTTACGCTTTTCGCCGCAAAGGTACGGGAATCGCTGCTCCCAGTGCTCCGGCGGTGATTTCTGGTGGAACCACGACCGTGGCGTCGTTGCTGAAAACGGCGGGTTACCAGACATCTGTGATTGGTAAGTGGCACTTGGGACTGGGAGGCAAAGACGGTCCAGATTGGAACGGTAAGCTGTCTCCTGGGCCATTGGAAATCGGATTCGATTCGTGCTTTCTGTTGCCAACAACCAACGATCGAGTTCCTCAGGTGTATGTCAAAGATCACAGCGTGGTGAATTTGGATCCAGCCGACCCATTGTGGGTTGGCAAGAAAAAACCATCCGACGATCACCCAACTGGCCGAAGTCATCGAGACACTCTTCGCATGAATTGGTCTCACGGACACAACGGAACGATCCATAATGGCATCAGTCGAATTGGGTTCTACACGGGAGGCCAAGCCGCTCGCTTTCGAGACGAAGACTTGGCGGACAAGTGGGTTGAGAAGTCGATTGAATTTATTGAAGCCAACAAAGAAAAGCCCTTCTTTCTTTTCTTTGCGTCTCATGATCTCCACGTCCCACGAATGCCTCACGAACGTTTTCAGGGCAAGTCGGATCTTGGTCTACGAGGCGATTCGATTGTGCAACTGGATTGGTGCGTCGGAGAACTGCTGAACACTTTGGAGCGACTGAAAATTGACGACAACACTTTGGTTATATTTTGCTCTGACAATGGTCCCGTCTTAGACGATGGCTACCAAGACGGAGCACTTCAAAAGAATGGCGAACATCGCTCCGCCGGAAGCTACACCGGTGGCAAGTACAGTGTTTACGAAGGTGGGACTCGCACTCCGTTTATTGCTCGTTGGCCCGGACGAATCAAACCGGACGTCAGCGACGCGGCTGTTTGCACGGTGGACTTGGCTGGAAGTTTTGCCGCAATGACAGAAACAGAAATTCCGAGCGACGCTTGTCTCGATAGTCTTAATATCTTGGATGCGTTGTTGGGAAACAGTCCGACAGGGCGAGACCACATCGTGCAGCAAAACAACGGCAATTCGGGCACATGGGGCCTGCGAGTTGGCGAATGGAAACTTCATCGCTACGACCGCAAGTCGGCTCGCAATGTCAAAGTGGAACAAAAATTAGCCAACACGAAGGTCCCTCGTTTTCGACTCTTCAATCTCAAGCACGATCCATCAGAAAAGACAGACGTGATTAAGCAACACCCCAAAGTTGCCGAACGACTCAAAAAGAGGCTGGAAAAGATTATCGAAGATGGTCGCACAAGGTAAATCGACGTTTGAGATTGTGTTTGGTATACGACTCTTATGCCGCATACTGAACGATGCGGCA
>CAYTUE010000111.1:5990-11157 GCA_964441085.1 uncultured Planctomycetaceae bacterium | reverse complement strand
GCCCGTTTTTTTGACTGCTTAGTCCTAAATTTG
Source organism: uncultured Planctomycetaceae bacterium (assembly GCA_964441085.1). Lineage (GTDB taxonomy): Bacteria > Planctomycetota > Planctomycetia > Planctomycetales > Planctomycetaceae > Fuerstiella. The sequence goes on along the minus strand of CAYTUE010000111.1, from coordinate 11,124 downwards.
ATGATCCGAAAGAGTTCGAAGTGCCTGATTCAAACAGCCCCGCTGAAGACACTTCCGGCGATCCGCAATTCCAGCAGAGTGGTCAGCACAGTAATCAGCAAACCGAACCAGAAAAACGCTTTTTTGTGAGCGATGATTTTTGGGCCATCGTGTTAGGAATGGCGGTCCTGCTTGTTGGTGTTGGTAGCGTGGCGGTCAATCAACAGAAAACAGCTCGGCCTGCACAAAACGCTGAAGTGCAAGCAGATGTTGCGAAAGCAACAGAATTGCATTCCGTTCTGAAACCGTACATCGGTAAGCCCGGAAAGTGGGACTCAAATCCGCTGCATTCCTTGGGAATTGGTGGAGGCAAAGCGGGCACAATGCGAAGCATCATCGGCGTCTACTTTTTGTGCAGCCTTTGTTTTGGATTCGTTGCCGTTGTTCGCAAAGAACCGGTGTTGCCTTTTTTAAAGGCCTTTCAGCTTCTGTTTCTACTGACCGTCTTGGCCTACCTGTTGGCTGGCCAAACCACTGTGCATTACTACGGTCTCAGCTACGCGATGTGGGCCCTGCTTGTCGGTTTAGTCATTAGCAACACGGTGGGTACTCCTGCTGCCTTCAAACCGGCTCTGCAAACAGAACTGTATATCAAAACAGGGCTCGTGATTTTAGGAGCTGAAATTTTGATTTCTAAACTCTTGGTGCTTGGCATTCCAGGTGTCTTTGTGGCGTGGGTGGTGACTCCCATTGTTCTGGTCACTACGTTTTGGTTTGGTCAACGGATTCTGCGAATTCGGTCTGCATCGTTCAACATGGTGATTTGTGCGGATATGTGTGTGTGTGGAGTTTCCGCAGCGATTGCAACGGCTGCCGCTTGCAAGGCGAAAAAGGAAGAACTGTCGGCGGCCATTGGTTTGAGCATGATCTTTACAGCCGTGATGATGGTGGTGATGCCGTTGTTTATTCAGACCGTTGGGATGAATGAAGTTCTCGGAGGAGCTTGGATTGGAGGAACGATTGATGCCACGGGAGCTGTTGCGTTAGCCGGTGCGACCTTGGGTGAAGACGCCGAAAAAATTGCGACCACGGTGAAGTTGATTCAAAATATTCTGATTGGTGTGATCGCGTTTTGTGTTTCAGTGTACTGGGTTCGCTATCAAGACGGACAACAGGGAACGTCTGTGGGAGTCTCAGAAATCTGGAAGCGGTTTCCCAAGTTTGTGTTGGGTTTCGTCGCCGCGTCTTTGGTGTTTTCGTGGATCTACGCGGCGGTTCCCGGAGGCGATGCCTTGGCGACCACAACGATCAAGGAAGTGACCAAAAGTTGTCGAGGGTGGTTCTTTTGTCTGGCCTTCGTGTCGATTGGATTAGAGACCAACTTTGTGGAACTGTCGAAGCAGTTTCAGGGAGGCCGTCCACTGGTCTTGTATCTTGCCGGGCAAACTTTGAATCTGATATTCACTTTGGCAATGGCATGGTTGATGTTTGAAAAGCTGTTTCCCGCAGCAGTGGCTGAAGCCTTAAAACCATAAGACAATGGTGCCGATGAAGTTGAACGTGGAAATTGTGAATCAACCCAGCAAGCAGCGTCTGAACGCCAAGTCGGTGGCCAAAGGCCGTTGGCAACTGGCGTGCGTTTTGGTTGTGGTTGCCCTGTTATGGGGATTCGTGTTTCCCGCGATTTCGGAAACCGAATATCAGATCACAAAACAGCGGCAACTTGAAGAACGTGGCATCAATCCTATGGCGATGTTCTACACAGACCATCCATCTGTTCAGAACCGTCTGCTGAAGTCGAAAACAGAAAATGCTGAGCCGACTTTGCGGTAAGCTGCCCCGTGAGTGAAGTGCGTTAGTAGAAAGATGTCGACAGGATCAGCCGTCTTCGAGTCCTTCTTCCTGAAAGGGAAAGCGAACACTGAATTCGCAGCCTTCGCCGTGCTGACTGTGGACAGACACTTCTGCTTTTAACGCATGGCAGAGATGCTTTACGATGGCCAGCCCCAGCCCTGTGCCGCCTCGTTCGCGGTTCCTGTCTTTTTCGACTCGATAAAATCGCTCAAAGATTCTGGCTTGATCTTCAGGCGAAATTCCCACTCCGTTGTCTCGAACGCTAATCACATTGGCATCAGGTTCTTCCTTCACCAAAATCTGAACGGTTCCTTCTTCGTTCGTGTATTTTAACGCGTTGTCAATCAGGTTGTTCACGATCGTGCGAATGGCTTGATGATCGCCCAGCACATAGGCTTCTTCTGGGCCATCGTATGACAGCTGAATTTGTGTGCTGTCAGCGATGGGCTGGAGCTGGTCCATCAATTCATTTGATACCGCAGCAAGGTCAACTGCTTCTTCCATAAAGACCTGTTGGCCCGATTCGACTCGAGAAAGTTGCAGCATGCCCACAATCAGTTGATGCAAACGTTCTGATTGAGTCCCGATCTTGTTGAGAAACCGTCTGGCCACTTCGGGTTCAGAGACTGCTCCGTTAATCAACGTATCCGTACAGGCTTGAATTACGGTAAGTGGTGTTTTGAGTTCGTGAGAAACTCCATTGATAAAGTCTTTCCGCAGTACCTCAAGACGACGAATGGCGGTCACATCATGCAGTACTAAAATGACTCCTCCTTTGGCGAACGGAGAAACCACGAGATTCAAGAAGGTGTCTTGACGAGGAAGCTTAAATTCGACTTTGATCATTTCCCCATGTTGAATGACTTCGTTGACTGCATCTAAAATCACGGTGCTGCGAACGCATTCAAACAGCGGACGCTGCATCGCGGTTTCGACATTCATATCCATTAAGTGGCAGGCCACATCGTTCGCAAACAGAATCGACTGGTCTTCGTCGATCGCGATCACGCCTTCGACCATCGCTTGTAAAATCGCAGACAGCTGGTTGGATGATTCTTTCATCAACTGAGCCTGCTTGGCCACGCGATCTTGCTTTTCTTTGCTGTCTTCGTCACTGGCTTCTAATGCTCGGCTGAGGTCTCCAAATTCATCTTTGCGGTCTTGCAGTCGTAGCAGTGCGTCTCGACGTTCCAGAGAATCCAATGGGTTGCGAGCAGCCTGGAGCAGATAGCGGACAGGTCGGATCACCGTGAATCCCACAAAGGCAAGCATGGCGACGACGCTCAGCCATGCCACCACGCCGATGGAAAACATCCATTGTCGACTGCTTTGGTCTTGGGAGAGTTCGCGGTTGACATCGTGGCTCAAAATAACAAATCGGGTGCCAGATTCGTCTTTCAGCCGACTGGCCGCGCACACCACACTCTTGCCCGATAAATCCCAAGTGGAAGCCACCGGGTGATCCCCAGATTCTCGCCATAACAAACGCTGCATTGCTTCGTTCAAGACTGATGTTGATTCAACTTGGCCGGGCTGGGGGGATTCGTCATTGGCCGACTGAATCGAAAAGACGGGCAACCCTTCTTGGTCTTTCCGATTCAAAACAGAGAATGACTGATTAATCGATTGCTTCGTCGATGCCCACGAATTCAGAATTTCTTGAACCGATTCCTTTCCTGTCAATTGGTGCTGAAAGTGCCTCAGCTGAGTTCTGATATTGTCTTCCAACTGATCACGACGGCGCGTTTCAAGCTGATGGCCGATGGCCATCAACAGGACCACCAGAACCAAGGTCACCGGCAGCAAGGGCTGTAAACACAGCTTTCTGAACAGTTTTGAGTTAAGCCACATGGCAGCCAATGATTGAGCAGAGTAGGACGGCGACCGCTTGGTTTTGCAACAGGACAACGGTCGGCAGGAACGAAGGAATGCGGCAGGATGGCTAGCAAAGCAGTCGATTGGAATCAGGCGTGAAAGAAATTCTTCGAAAGTTTACGTGAATTTCCGAAGAAGTCGGCATGGTCCATGTGATGCTCGCCTGATTACCTGAATCCGAGGCGTGGTGAGGCTGAGCTGGTACATTTTCGAATTTTGGTCGGCTAACATCATTACCGAACGTCAACAGCAACCAACGGCTGGTTCATTCCAATTCAAGCGTCTTGCGAAAGCATGTTTTCTAGGGTTTTGGCTTCCATGTCCTTTCCTCAAAATTCCGGTGGATTTCCATCTGTTCGCCTTCGAAGAAATCGTCAATCAGACTGGAATCGACGGTTGGTTCAGGAAACCAACCTGACGTCCAGCGACTTGATTTTGCCGTTGTTCGTGACGGAAGGTCATGGAATTGTCGAACCCATTTCTTCGATGCCCGAAGTCAACCGGTACAGCATCGATCAGTTAACTCACGTTGTGCAACAAGCGGCTGAGCGTGCGATTCCAGCGGTGGCAATTTTTCCGGCGACTCCCGAAGACGCAAAGTCTGAAGACGGCGATGAGGCACTCAACAGCGAAAACCTGATGTGTCGAGCACTGCGAGCCATTTCCGACTTGCAGCTTAACATCGGAATGATCGCTGATGTTGCGTTAGATCCGTACACCAGTCACGGTCAAGACGGCGTTCTTCGCAATGGTGTGGTTGATAACGACGAAAGCCTGCAAATTCTTGCCAAGCAAGCTGTCGTGCAAGCTCAAGCAGGCTGCAGCGTGATTGCTCCATCGGATATGATGGATGGTCGAGTCGGCGTGATTCGTTCGGCCTTGGATCAAGCAGGGTTTTCAAACGTTTCGATTATGGCGTATTCCGCAAAATATGCGTCGGCCTTCTATGGTCCATTCCGAGACGCCGTCGGTTCGAGCGGCAGCCTCGGCAAAGGCGACAAAAAAACTTACCAGATGAATCCGGCGAATACGGATGAAGCGCTACGAGAAGTTTTATTGGACGTTCAAGAAGGGGCCGACATGGTGATGGTAAAACCCGGAATGCCTTATCTTGATATTGTTCAACGAGTCTCCACAACGACGGATGTGCCCGTGTTTGCGTATCAGGTGAGTGGTGAATACGCCATGCTTTGTGCCGCCGCACAAAACGGCTGGCTGGATCGGCAAGCCGTGATGCTGGAAAGCTTGCTGGCGTTTAAACGAGCAGGAGCAAGCGGCATCTTGACCTATTTTGCCCTGGATGCTGCTGAGGTTTTGAATCAAACTTAGTTGTCCTGTGTTCTTTGCGGTCGTGTTCTTTGCGGCCAATCATTGGCAGCTGTTGACAGCCAGGCCGACCATTCACAGACCGACCGCCTTTTTACGG
>CAYTUE010000111.1:0-5890 GCA_964441085.1 uncultured Planctomycetaceae bacterium | reverse complement strand
TTACGGTCGGCTACTTGGCGAGCAGTTTGTCGAAGAGAAATGCATTTGCACTGCTGTACTGCTCGGACTTTGAAACTCCCTTAACCAGCAAGTGACATTCTTGCCCGACGCTGTCGCACTTTTCTTTCATCTTGACGCCGTAAACAGGATGATGAATTCCGTGCCCCGCGCTTTTCGATGGCAATGTCATATCGTTGCTGTAAGTCATAAACAGCGGAGGATCATCGGCGGTCACATGATTGAACGCAGAAAATTCGACATACAGTTCCTTGTGCTGATCGTAGTTCTTTAATGCCCCTTCAATCGTTTTTTCGCCGACCGCCATGTTGATCATTTTATGCTTCAACACGTTCGGCCCCAGCCATGGTTCGATCTGTTTGGGGTCAATAGAGGTTTGTCCTCCAGTCACTGCCGCCGCGGTGACACGAGTTGATTCTTTTTGAACGGGATCGGCGGAATCGGGATCGGCCAGATCAGCATGAGTCAGCAACCACATCGAAGTGCAGGCTCCCGCGCTTCCACCAGTTAACCCAATTCGGTCTTTGCGAATGTTCCATTCAGCTGCCTTGGATCGAATAAACTGAATGGCCTTTGCCGCATCGTGAACAGGAGCTGGCAAGGACGCCTGTCCTGACAAGCGATAGTTGATTGCGGCGTATGAAATTCCCTTGTCCAAAAACGGTTGTATGTCTCGTTTGGTTCGTTTTTTGTTTCCACCAACCCATCCTCCCCCATGAATGTAAACCAGCAGCGGGCGAGGACCTTCGGCTTCCGCCTGCCAGAAATCAATGACATTCATTTTGTCTGGGCCGTATGACACATTGGCTTTGGTTGGTGCGAGAACAGCAGGCTTGGCCCGAACTGGTTTTTGCGGCTTCTTCGCCTTCTTTTGCACATCACCTGCAAAGGCAGAACCGGTCAGCACACAGATAGCCAGACAAGTCGTCAACAATTTCATTTCAAATCCTTTGGTGGGAGAGGGTATCTGGAAGAAGAAAACGAACGCCATATCGTAACCGAGTTCGGTGAACAGTGTCTTGCTGGTCGCTGCGAAAATTACGGGCATGACGAATTCACCGTCGTTGGAGTTCATCGTTGTTGGAGCTGGTCGGTGTTGTTGACATGAGAGAAATCGCAGCAGTCCGAATGATGGTGAGGCGCAGGAAGACATAGTGAGGCACAGGGGGCAGAAAAACACCGATCGCATCAATTCAGAGAGCAAAAGTGGCTGGTTTGGGCTTCAAATGGGGCTGAACTGAGCTGGTTTGGTCAACACTCGTTGAGTTTTATGTCCGAAATTTGCCCGTAAGATCCTGCAGATTCCTGTCAGCAGATTCCTGTCAACTGGGGTCTAAAGAGTAAAAGCTTGGTTTTCACGGCCTGGAATTGGCCTTTCAGGACAAAAAAGCAGGGTAAGCGTGGTTGTGGAGAGTGTTTCGTGACGATATGCTTCGCGACCCTGTCGGCTGACAAGGTTGTGGATAGGCCGACCAGAAATAGTAGCCAGTCTCATAACGACTGAAATGTGGACACGCAGGACGTTGTCCCATCCCATCGGAGAAATCATCGTGTCGATTGATAAATCACTGAAGAAGCCAAGTGGCGTTATTCGTTCTCGCAACGTACTCAAGCGTGGCGAACGTATCCTGATCCTTCAGGAGCAAGAACGCTTCAAAGATGGCGATAGCCCTCTTGGCCTGCCCAAGGTTCGCGTTGTTCGAGCCGCAGCAGGTAAGAAGAAGAAAGAAAAGAAGAAGGAAGAGGAAGAGGGAGAAGAAGAGTAGATTTGTCGGATTTCTTCTTGCTGGTTGATCATTTGCTACTGTTTACAGTTGTTCGTTTACAGTTGTCAGTTCATCAGCAAACAAAAAATCGAGACAGACGATTCAGTCAGCCCGCTCAGCGCGGGCTGTTTTCGTGCGCGACACATCGTTTGCGTACTTCTGCCACCATCATCCCGTGATGATCAAGCATCACGCGTTATAGCAAAGCGATTCCAGCACGATGAAAGTACTTTCTGGCATTCAACCGACTGGACGATTCCACTGGGGAAACTACTTTGGAGCCATCCAACAGTACATCGCTTTGCAGGGCAACGAACAGTCGTACTACTTCATCGCAGATCTTCATGCTTTAACGACGGTGCGGGAAAGTGACGTCTTGCGTCAGAACGTGCAAGATTCTGCCTTAGATCTGCTCGCACTGGGACTGGATCCCAATCAAGCCACACTGTTCCGGCAGTCTGATGTCCCCGAAGTCACAGAACTGACGTGGTTACTGATGACAGTGACTCAAATGCACCTTCTGGAAAAATGCCACGCGTACAAAGACAAGAAGGCCAAAGGCATCGCTGCAGACGCGGGCTTGTTTACGTATCCCGTGCTCATGGCCGCTGACATTCTGATTTACGATAGCAACGTTGTCCCCGTTGGATTGGACCAAGTTCAACACATCGAAGTGACTCGAGATCTCGCTCAACGATTCAACAGTCTTTATGGAGACGATTGTTTGGTTTTGCCCGAAGCCAAGGTGTTGGATTCTTCAGCCAAGGTACCTGGCTTGGACGGCGAAAAGATGTCAAAGAGTTACAACAACACGATTCCGTTGTTTGAAACTCCCAAGAAGCTCAAGAAGATCATCAACAAAATTACGACCGATTCCAAGACCGTGGAAGAACCCAAGGAGCCAGAACAGTGTGCTGTCTTCCAGCTATACAAGCTGTTTGCCACCGAACAGCAACAGGCGGAGCTCGCAAATCGCTATCAAGCTGGTGGCATGGGATACGGCGAAGCCAAAGGCGCTTTGTACGACGCAGCCATGGAACATTTTGGCCCAGCCTTTGAACGGCGAGCGGCTTTAGAAGCGGCTCCCGATGATGTCGAAGATATCCTCTTGGCTGGGGCAAAAACGGCTCGCCTGAAGGCTCAAGAAGTCATTCAGCGAGTTCGCTCGGCATCTGGATTAAAGGCAAAGCCCGCTCAGTTGAGTTAGCAACAAATTGGTCTCAGGGACACTGCGGGGGGAATTGTTTGCGTTCATCGGCTGAAACTGCCGCGTTGCCCCAAAGTGCAGTTCGGTGAAGGCTTCCCGACTTACCAGGCTTGCCTTGGCTGGTTTTCGATGATGCGGCCCAACAAAACGAAGGCATGATCGTATCTTCAAGTGGTCGAAAGTTTGGGTATCGTCATTTCTTGTGGCCAGTTGACGATTTACGATTTGACCTGAATGCACATCCTTTTCGTGCGATGTTTTCCTTATGTCGACAGACAGCCAAAATTCCACATCAAAGCTCATGGCGGTCCCTAGCCAACCGTTGGTCTTTGCGCCCGTCTTCAGCCGCCGTCGTTGGGGTGGCCGTAAGCTAAGCGACTTGCTTGGCAAAACCATTGGACCGGAAGACGATTACGCCGAAAGCTGGGAGCTGGCCGACCATGCGGATGGGCAAAGTATTGTCGCTGAAGGGGACCATGAGGGGCATTCATTAAGCAAACTGCTGGACTGCTTCAACAGTGAAATTCTGGGGCGAGTATCTGGGCAGTCTCAGTTTCCTTTGCTGATCAAGTATCTCGACGCCAACGACTGGTTGTCTTTACAGGTGCACCCGAATGATCTGCAAGCCAAACAATTCAACCCTTTGGAAAATGGTAAAACCGAAGCGTGGGTGATTTTGCATGCTGAACCCGATAGCCAAATTTGCTGCGGGTTGAAAGAAGGAACAACAGCAAACGAGCTTCGACAACGGCTACAAGATGGCACTGTTAAGGACGCCTTGCATATCTTTCCCGCGGTGGTAGGAGACTGCGTCTTTGTTCCTGCAGGTACTGTGCATGCGATTGGCCCCGGAATTGTGTTGGCCGAAGTTCAACAGCAAAGCAATCTGACATTTCGCTTGTACGATTGGGGGCGATTGGACACCGATGGCAAGCCTCGCCAATTGCATATTGAAGAATCACTCCGTTGTATCGACTTTGAACGAGGTCCCGTTAACCCAACCACTCCAGTAGAGTTATCTCGCCACGGCTATGCGTTTGAAGAAATTGCTCGCTGCCCTTACTTCACCATTCGTCGACACGATACCGTCGACGAATTTTCGATCTCATTAGACAACAGATTTCGAATTCTGATGGTGACTGCCGGACAGGTGAATTTCACTGTCGCCAATCAGCAGACTCATTTGGTGGCGGGACAAACCACCTTAATTCCGGCCCACTGTGGCACAGTTCATGTGGCGGCCGTCAATGGTCGAACCAGCGTACTAGAAATTCTGCAGCCGTAAAAAAACAGAACGCATTATGGGTGACCGTACGCGAGTTTGAGCAGATTCGCTCATAGCGACCTATCTCTTGCTGAACTTTTGCATGATTCGCAGTTTACGTTCGGGAGCTGCGTAGGTGAGTCCAAAGGAAGGCGTGCATGCTGAGACGCCTTTTTTCGCATAGTTCGAGATGCCGCGAGGGCCTTCAATTTTGTGTGGCCACGGCTGAGTAATAAAGCCGCCCTGCCAATGCCTTGCGAGGTCATAATACCATTGTTGAGGCTTCAAAAATTCGACGAGCTGCTGGTCACCGGCAAGCGAGACGGCCAAAGGGCCCCATAGATACGAAAAGTAATTTCCCGTATGCCCTCTTTCTCGATCAGCCGCAGATTCACCCGTCATTCGAGCGAAGAAGTCCGCTCCTTCATGGTTTCCGCTCAACATCAGAGCAACCGCAGCGCCTCCATTTTTTCCGTTGGCGCTGTAGGATCGTCCGGGGTCATGATCACCATAGGGCATGGACCCTGTTCCAACGTACCGAGCGAAATACTTGCTCGCACGTTCATAAGGTTCCGCAGGCACCTTGACCCGACATTCCTTCGCAAGTGCCATCGTCATAAAGCAGGCGAGCCCAACAGAATTCACTTCTCCGTACCCCAGAGTTTGTCCTTGAATTGCCGGAGAATGCCCCCATCCTCCCGAATGGCCTTGGCCAGCAACGAGGTTGTCGACCAAAATTTTCAACGCGGGAAGAACAGAACGGTCTTTCGAAGCCAGGTAGTATTCACCAAGGAAAATTCCTTGGTGTGACCATGCCCAGTTGGAAAGCTGAGGCGGCTTTTTCCCTTTGGCTGCTTGGATGCTCTTGGCCATCTGCTGCGCCGTGTGAGTGATCAGTTGCTGATAAGATCGATCGCCGGTTGATAAAAGAAAGAGTGCTTCAAAACTGCCAAAGAATCCTCGATAGCCCGTTCTTGGCATCTTGTTGGCAACGTAGTTTGCGCTGCGTTGCAGGATGGCTTTTCTGCGTTTTTCTCCGCCGTCTCGACCATAGCCGGGCAGCTTACCAATTTTGATGCCAATTTCTTGAGACTTACCGGATCGCCAGCGAGTGACTTTAAGAATGCCGTTGGACGATTCAGCAGGTTCGATCGCTTCACCGAACGAACGTCGGGCATCACTGGTAAAAGGCTTTCCGGCAACTCCTGTGATGATATCAAAGGGCCGCAGTTTGCCTGCTGCGGGAGAATTCGCTTCCACAGAAACCACAAGAATTTCTCGACTGGCTTTGCTGTCGCCATTTGCGCCCACAACCCAACCGCGCATTCCCGTTGGCCCAAGATTCCAGCTCAGTTCTGGAGTGTCTGGCAGCTGGCTGAGCTTTGTGGGTTTTAGCTTCAGTAAAGAAAACTGAGCCCAAGTTGGCTGGCACCAACACGCACAGGAAAGAATCAGGCTGGCGACAAGAAGGATGGGTTGGTGATTCATCGGGTAAGGCTATTCAAGATAGTTTTTGCCTGAGCAGCATGTTTGTGCTTGGGATCATTGGCAATGCGAGTCAGGCTTTCCCGGGCTGGGGCAGCGTCACGTTTGAGAGTCTTTAAAAATGGCAACAGCTTGGCACACCGATTGGCA
>CAYTUE010000110.1:0-13010 GCA_964441085.1 uncultured Planctomycetaceae bacterium | reverse complement strand
AGCTTTCACGATGGCCAACGTCATCAAACAAGTAAAACGACCGACTCTTGTGCTTTCTCACAACAAGACATTGGCCGCTCAGCTGTATTCGGAATTTCGTGAGTTCTTTCCTAACAATGCCGTCACCTATTTCGTCAGCTACTACGACTACTATCAACCCGAAGCCTACATTCCTCAGCGAGACATCTATATCGAAAAAGATTCTTCCATCAACGAAGAAATCGACCGTTTAAGGCTGTTAGCCACCAGTGCCTTGGTCAGTCGACCAGACACCATCGTTGTCTCCACCGTGAGCTGCATCTACGGCTTAGGATCACCCAAAGACTATTTAGATATGATGATCCCCCTTCACGTGGGAGAAGAAATTGATCGAGACGAATTGTTACTGAAGCTGATCGACATCCACTATGACCGCAACGATTTCGATCCGGGGCGAGGAAAGTTTCGCGTCCGAGGAGACGTGATCGAAGTTTGGCCTGCCTACGAAGAATTCGCCTACCGCATCGAACTGTGGGGTGATGAAATCGAAAAACTAACCATCATCGACCCGGTCAGTAATCGAGAATCCAAGTCTTTGCAGGACATCTATCTTTACCCCGCAAAGCACTTTGTGTTGCCTCAAGAACGTATTCATTCCGCTCTCATCGAAATCGAAGACGAACTCAACCAACAACTAGAAACCTTCCGTAAAGAAGGCAAGCTTCTGGAAGCTCAACGCTTGGCAGCTCGTACTCGATACGATATGGAACTCATGAAGGAAACGGGATTTTGCCCAGGCGTTGAAAACTACAGTCGAGCACTCGCAGGACGCAAACCGGGAGAAGCACCGTATACGCTCTACGACTTCTTTCCCGAAGACTTCCTGATGATTGTGGATGAATCCCACGTCACCATTCCTCAAATTCGAGCCATGTATGCGGGCGACCGAGCACGCAAGACCAACCTTGTCGAACACGGGTTTCGCATTCCCATGGCGTTGGATAATCGCCCCTTGCAGTTTGACGAATGGGACCAAAAGCAAAAGAAGCTGCTCCTGGTATCAGCCACACCAGCCGATTGGGAACTCGAACAAAGCGAAGGCGAAGTTGTTGAACAGGTGATTCGTCCCACTGGACTGATCGACCCCGTCATTCATATCGAACCGGCTCGAGGCCAAGTGCCTCATTTGCTAAACGCCATCAAACAACGAACCGAAATGGGTGACCGGACGCTCGTCACCACGTTAACGAAACGGCTTGCAGAAGACTTGGTTGGCTATATGCAGGAAGAAGGCATTCGCTGCCAATGGTTGCATTCAGAACTGGACGCGATTGAACGAGTCGAAATTTTGCGAGAACTTCGTGAAGGAATCCACGACGCCGTTGTGGGAGTAAATCTGCTGCGAGAAGGCTTGGACTTACCCGAGGTATCACTGGTCGGGATTTTAGACGCCGACAAAGAAGGTTTCTTAAGAAGTGAAACCAGCTTGATTCAAACAATCGGTCGTTCGGCCAGAAACGCGAACGCAGAAGTCATTTTGTACGCCGACAAAGTGACCAATAGCATGCAGAAAGCGATCGATGAAACCAATCGCCGCCGAGCCATCCAGATCGCCTACAACGAAAAGCACGGCATTACTCCCGCAACCGTTCAGAAGGCCATCAAGAAAGGCATTGAAGAAGAAATCCAAGCTCGCAAAGTCGAACAGGAAGTCGTCGGCTATGAAACAGAAGAGCAAATGGTGACCGACGATTTGATTCGAGAACTCGAAGCCGAAATGTTAAAAGCGGCAGAAGATCTCGACTTCGAACGAGCGGCGATGTTGCGAGACAAAGTTCATCGCATGAAGAAGAAAGTCGGGCAAGCCGTGCCAGAAGATGAAGGCGATGACAAGCCCGGTTTTGCGAGAAAAAACCGACGTCGACGCACCAAGCGAAAGAAATAGCAACACATGGTCACTCGATAAACGGTGCCTGCGAGAAACAGAAGGCGAAACACACACATCAACCGTGATTGCTTATCAGCCGGTGGAGATCACTCGCAGATGATTCTGGAAAATGCTGCCCGGTAGAGAAGGTGGTCGGCAGAAAAGATGTCTGTGTAGAAAGATGATCGAACACGTCTTTTGCATGCTTGGTCAGCAATTTGTGATCATTTGTTTGCGGATCGTCCATCAGCAAATCAAAGCGAATGGTGGCCCTGTGGTTGTTTGAATGGCGATTTATGCCCGTTTCGTGGATTCCTGAAGCAGATAATTCCGTTTCACAAAGGAATCTCGACACGACGCGGACTCAGCCAGTCGACACAATAACATTTCACAGATGATTTCGCAGGGAATCGTCTACTCTATCGTCGCTGCTCTCTCGTAGCTGCCTGTGCAGCATGTGTGTGTCTGCTGAATTGGTTCGCCTGATTGTGCTGTTGCTGGATGCTAAGGCGTTCAATCGCGACCGCATCGACGTGTTCTTTGTTTTTTGAATTGTTCGCTGAAATCTGCTTCGATTATGTCTCACGCCTATCAACTGTGTGTTCACCCCGATTGCCAAGCCACTTATGACGTCGGTCAAATTTTGACTGCATGTCCGACGTGCGGAAGCTTATTAGACATCGCTTACGACTGGGACAAAGTGCCCGTGCCATCCAAGTTGGCGGATTTCGAAAAGCGTTGGAGCAATCGTTTCAGCCCACTGGACTACAGTGGGGTTTGGAGATTTCGAGAACTGTTGTCGTTTCCCAAAGACGAAGACATCGTCACGATTGGTGAAGGACAAACGTTACTGCAACAAAACGACAAGTTAGCGAAGCAGTTGAACATGAACTCTGGTTCATTGTTTCTGCAATACGAAGGAATGAATCCTTCGGGCAGTTTTAAAGACAACGGAATGACGGCCGCGTCGACTCACGCCAAAATGGTGGGAGCAAAAATGACAGCCTGTGCGTCCACGGGCAACACCAGTGCGTCACTCGCCATTTACGCGGGCGTATCGGGATTGTTTCAGTGTGTGGTGTTTGTTGGCAGTGGAAAGATTGCCTACGGAAAACTGTCTCAAGCTTTGGATTATGGTGCTCGTACGTTACAGGTTCAGGGCGACTTCGATGACGCGTTGGCTCGAGTTCGAGAAGTCTGTGAAGCTCATCCGATCTATCTGTGCAACAGTGTGAATCCATTTCGCTTGGAAGGCCAAAAGACGATTATGCTGCGAGTTCTTGAAGGACTGCGTTGGCAAGTTCCCGACTGGATCGTTGTTCCGGGTGGCAATCTTGGAAACAGCAGTGCCTTCGGAAAAGCCTTTATGGAATTAAAAGAATTGGGGTTGATCGACAAGGTGCCTCGGTTGGCCATCATTAATGCTGCGGGGGCTGAAACGTTAAACGTGCTGTTTAACGAAGATGATTTGCGTTGGAACGATGGTCGCAACAACGCTGATTTGATTCGCAGCTTCTATTCCACCATGGATTCAGAAGATCGTCGAGCCAACACGTTAGCTTCTGCGATCGAAATCAACCGGCCTGTCAATTTGGTGAAGTCGTTAAGAGCTTTGCAGTTTTGCGACGGTGTGGTTCGCAGTGTGACCGATCAGGAAATCGTAGATGCCCGAGCACTGGTTGCGGCGAACGGCTTCGGCTGTGAACCTGCCAGTGGAGCCACCATTGCTGGAGTCCGACAGTTACGACAAGAAGGCCTGATTGCTGCATCAGACAAAGTGGCCTGCATTCTCACGGGCCATCAGCTGAAGGACCCCGACCTGACCGTGGCCTACCATTCTGGTGATTCTGAAAAACACAAAGCGAAGCTGCATCCAGCGGGAGTCACGGAAACTCCTTATGCAAATCCTCCTGTTCTTGTGGCCAACGACGTGGATGCCATTGTGTCGGCTTTGGGCTTGGACGCATGACGTTTCAACCAGAGGCAGACGAGGGGGATGAATCTCGGCCTGCGCCTGCTTCGAAGTCACCGTCAGAGCACCAAGTCATTCAAGGTTCCACAGTGTTGGTTCGCCGTATTGCGATTGCCATTGGCTTGCTTGGCTGTGTTGCGATTGGCTTGGTCTTTCCGTTTCCAGTGGAAGGTCGGCTGTGGGGCGAAATTTTTAACCTTGCTCACGCTCCCGTTTTTTGCGGAACGTTGTTGTTGATCGTGGGACTTTGCGACCCATCTGCGGTTGGGTTTTCAAACCGTTATCAAATTCTACTGTCGATGACGTGCAAACGGGCTGTTGCCGTGGCTGTCGGTTTGATTGCTGCGGGAATCGGGGCCGAAGTCATTCAGAAACTGGTTGGCCGGAGTGCGAGTCTAGGCGATGTCGCGGCGAATTCTGCGGGGATTTTAGCTGGACTGTGCTGGGTGCTGCGTTGTCGTAGTCAACCGATTGCGGTGGGACGGAAATATGTGCTGGCCGGATTGATGACTTTGACTTTGGTAAGCGTACCGTCTGTGCTTGAAATTTGGGACTGCGTTCTGCAAATTCGAAGTTTTCCGGTGCTGGCGTCTTTTGAACGAGCGCGAGAATTCCGCAACTGGGATACTCATGGAGCTGAAGTCGAGCAATCCAATCAGTGGGCCACCGCGGGAAAATCCTGTGCGAAATTGCGGCTCCTGCACGGTGATTATCCGGGGATGCTGATGACGTGGTTCGAACGAGATTGGTCGAACTATTCTTCTGTGCATTTGGACCTCAAGAATCCTGAAGAATTCGATCTACAGATTGTGTTCAAGGTTTATGACCGTCAGCACGTGGATCACAATTTTGCCGATGACGATCGATTTCATGAAGCCGTTCGAGTCCCTGCTGGGCAGGAGATTTCGTTGACCATTCCGCTCGAAAAGATTCAGAACAGCCCTGCAAACCGCCAGATGGATTTGACAAACATTGGGGGCATCGACTTGTTTGCCGTGCATTTGTCAAAGCCAGCCGTGTTGCTTGTCGATGGGTTGCTGCTGGAGGAGTGATCAGGCAGTATTTGTTTGAGGTTTGAATGGATCGAAGTGGCTTTCCGGAAGGAGACCGTAAGAATCCATTGATATTCGGGGCGGCATTGTCGGCAACTGGCCTGCGGATTGCTAGAACATATGGTACAAGTGTTTTGACTTTTGCCCGACAGATTCGACAAGATTCAGCTTTTGTCATTTTCTTCACTCACACATTGACAAGTGACCCGTTTGGGTTTTCATTCATTATGCATCTCACTTTGAAATCCGCCGTTGATCAGCTCATTCAAAAGCAGAATCTGTCCAGCGAACAGATGCAGGATTGCGTGGGGGCAATCATGGACGGGGCGTGCAACGAAGTTGATATTGCCGCCTTTCTGACTGCCATGGCCTGCAAACGACCGGCAGCGATTGAATTGGTTGGGGCGGCTCAGGCGATGCGAGATCGAGCCGCACGCATTGCGACGGTGCGTCGGCCTTTGTTAGATACCTGCGGAACCGGAGGCGACAAGCTTCATACGTTTAATATCAGCACAGCCACAGCGATCGTGGCTGCGGCCTGTGGAGTGAACGTTGCGAAGCATGGCAATCGCAGCGTTTCCAGCAAAAGTGGTTCTGCCGATGTCTTGGAAACTTTGGGCGTCAACATTTTGTTGACGGCAGAACAATCAGGAAGATGCTTGGACGAAATTGGAATTACGTTTTGTTTTGCTCCGTTAATTCATGGTGCCATGAAGCATGCGGCTGCGATTCGCAAAGCACTCGAATTCCCAACAATCTTTAACCTTCTGGGACCGCTTACCAATCCCGCTGGAGCCGACTATCAAGTTTTGGGGGCAAGAACCAACCATCACGCTCGACTTTTGTCATCAGCATTAAGCGTTCTGGGTTGCCGGCATGCATTGGTGGTCTGCGGCAACGACGAGCTGGATGAAGTGTGTTTGTGGGGACCGACTCGAGTGTACGAAGTGGCTTTGGGGCAAGTGAAAGAAGCGGAGTGGACTCCTGAGGATTTTGGCTTGGAAGAATGCAACGTGGCTTCTTTGCGAGTTCGCACGGCAGAAGAAAGCGCGGCCATGATTACTGAAGCGTTTAACGGAGTGGAATCTGCAGCCAGCCGCATGATCATCGCCAACGCCGCCGCCGCACTGTTAGCCGCCGAAGAAACGTCCGACTTAAAAGCGGCCGTAAGTCGAGTGACGGCCGCTTTGAAAGACGGGACAGTACGTGCCAAGCTTGAAGAACTCAAACAGTGGACTCAATCCCACGCACTCTAGCAGCCAGCCTAGCACCCGATAGCACTCTGGCAGCCTGAACACCCGCCGTCCCTCGTGGTGCGCTCTCATGGTGCGTCCTCGACAACAGTGACGCAAAGCACTTGCTTTCAATTGATTCGTAATGTTCCAATGACTTACGAATCGTCTTTATCGTGCTTCGTTTTCGCCGTGATGAGAGTCTGTTTCTTGTCGCGGGTCGACCATGGCGAACACGGTTTGGCCGATTCGAATGGTGGTTTCTAAGTCAGTTGAACACACGGTTAAAGTGCCGTCTGGAGACTGCACAAAAAGGGGCATTGCGTTTTCCCCGTAGGCAGCTTGGAAATCTTCCCATGTAAATTCCGGCGTGATATCGGTTGCCTTGATGATGGCTCCTGCGGCAAACCATGCGTCGAGTGCGGCGTGAGTGGCATCTGCAGAAAACAGAACTCGACCATCAAGCACTTCTGCGCTTTTATCCTTACGTTGGCTTTCGACTTTGTGGCGGCCCAGTCGGTAGACTTCCTTGCGGCCAAAGAATTCAGCAAAGCGATTTGCTGCCAGGGTATTCACTTCGTCGTTGGGAGTCATGGCCAGCAGTCGTCCGATTCCACCTAAGTTTAACTCGTGCACCGCATCGGACAGCACGTTCGCATAAAACGTGTTCAGGCCTTCCATGCGAGCCGAATGAATGTTGTGATGATTGGTATCCACCATCTGCACAGGAATCCCGTGATCTCGTAAACACACGGCGATGGCTCGAGCACCCGAATGAGCTCCTGCAAACAGCACTCCTTGAGGGTTCATGACGGATAGCCCCAGCTTGAGTGCCACGGTTTTGGCAGTGAGACCGTAAACCAAAACGGTTCCCACAATGACCATGAAGACAGCAGATACAAATTGATCGGCGTCTCCCAGTTCGAGCGCAAACACAGAAGCCACGGCTGCCGCAACGATTCCTCGAGGAGCCAACCATGCTAAAAAGATTCGTTCGGCATTGGTCAGTTCACTTCCCATTGTGGAAAGCCAAACACTGATTGGGCGGACCAGCAAAATCATAAACACGACAAACGCGGGGCCTCGCCATGACAGATCACTGAAGTTTGAAAGCTCCAGTCGAGCCGAAAGCAGGATGAACAGACTCGAGATCAACAGGACGCTGAGGTTTTCTTTGAATTCAATAATGTGGTCGATCTTCACCTGATGCTGGTTTGCCAAAATCAGGCCCATGACGGTGACGGTGACTAATCCGCTTTCATGAACAATCAGGTTGGAAATGGTAAACACGGCGACCACCAACATCAGGACGAAAGATGTTTCTAGGTGGTCGGGTACTAAGTGTCGCCTGAGCATTTCTTTGAGCAGCAAAGCGGCCGCGATTCCGATTCCGAGCCCGACCAACATGGTGGTCATAAAACCAACAAATCCAGACCATGCTGCGTGACTGATTTCGACATTTTGAACGGCAGCTTGGGCTCCAAACACCAAAACGGCTAAGACAGCTCCAATGGGATCAACCACGATCCCTTCCCAGCGGGCAATCGGGCCGACAGCTCCAGTGGGCCGAATTTCTCGCAGCATGGGGCCAATCACTGTGGGGCCAGTGACAGTTAAAATGGCTCCTAGCAGCAACGATTGAAGCAGGTCAAACTCCAGCAACCAGTATGCTCCTAAAGTCGCCAAGACCCACGTAATGAACACTCCGACAGAGAGCAGCATTGCGAGTGGGCGGCCAATTTTTTTCAGGTCAGCAAAACGCAATGTCAGGCTGCCTTCAAACAGCACAATCGCAACGCTTAACGAAACGACGGGTAAAATCAGGTCGCCTAAAAGATCATCGGGATTCAATGCCAAAGGTTTCAGGAATTTGGCGGTGGAACTCTCTGCTGAAAGACCGTTCAGGATGAGCCTGAGTACAGGGCCGATAAAAATGCCGGTGGCTAAAAGCACCAAGATGGATGGGAGCTTGATCTTGGTGGCCACCCATTGGCTGCCAATGCCAAGGACAAAGATCGCAGAAAGTGACAGCAGAATTTGTTCTGGAGGAGTAAGCAACCTGGTATCCTGAAGAAAGTATGAAGCAAAACGCAGCGAGAGATTTGTTTAGCCGATCGTCATCGCTGTGCGGGATTGAGTAGGTGAATGGACTTGTTGCCGTTTCGGTGATTGAGCTTCGGTGGCTGATTATGCTGACGTACACAGTTCCACGACATGACCATCGGGGTCTTGAAGAAAGACCTGAACGGCTCCGTCGGGCCGTTTTTTTGCGTCGTCAATCAACGGGATGCCTTGACGTTTTAGGCTTTCCGCTGCTGCTGTTGCGTTGGCCACTTCAAAAGCGAAGTGATGATTGCGGCTACTTTTCTTGACGACTCCATCGGGAAAGCCTGCTGGGCCACTGCGGTCGTGTTCGGCGATGAGGTGAATGAGGGTTGCTCCTGCTTGAAACCATGCTCCTTGGAAATCGAAGTTTGGGCGAGCGACTTCAGACATTCCCAAAAGGTCGACGTAGAACTGGCGACTGGCTTCTACGTCGGCGACCACAAGAGAAATGTGGTCGATGTGTTTCACGTTAATATCAGACATGATCTTGTTCGAGAGACAGGCGAGAATTGGTGTGCATGGCAAAAAATTGCAGCATGGTGATCTGGTGCAGATTCTAGTGGAAAGCCAATCGGTCCTGCAGAACCACGGGGGGTGATTTCATCAAAGCGAGAGAATTAGGCCCCGTTGGTTTTGTGATTTGGGCGTTTGCTGGGGCATGTGAGGCATATGTGGGGAGATATGAAGAACGTGTCGCCATTGCCGTGTTCTGGTTGACTGTCGCAATGTCTGGCGCAGCAAAAAAGCCTGCTGCGAATGATCGCAACAGGCTTTGAAATCAACGAATGTTGAATGCCACGCACCCCAAAAACAAAGCCTGACAAGGCACTAGTTCAGGGTTTCTTGACCGGCTTTCCAGTTACATGGGCACAGCTTGTCTGTTTGCAGCGCGTCGAGAACTCGCAGGAGTTCGTCGACACTTCGGCCCACGCTAAGATCGTGAACGCTGATGTATCGCATTTCGCCGTTCGGGTCGATGAGATAGATGCCTCGATAAGCAATGCCTTTGTTGTCGTCTAAGACTTCGTAAGCACTCGCCAATTCGTGATTGACGTCGCCAACCATCAGGTGCTTCATGCTGCCGAGGTCTTCGTGGCTATCGCACCAGCCTTTGTGGCTATAGACGCTATCGGTACTGGCTGTCAGCAACACGGTGTCTCGATCTTCAAATTCGCCCATCGCCTTGTTGAAGGCAACAATTTCTGTTGGGCAAACAAATGTGAAGTCCAGAGGATAGAAGTACAGGCAAACCCACTTGCCAGCAAAATCGGACAGCTTCAGATCAAGAAACTGGTCGTCTGAACCGTCTTTTGTTCGGTCGTAGGCCTGCACGGCGATATCAAGTCCTGGTGCAGCGTGGCCAACTTTCAAAGTCATCTGTCTATGCCTGATTCAATTAAAATTGAGGAAGAGTGTGTCACGGTAGAAAACAGGTGGCATTTGACATTCCTTCCGAACATCCGTCCCGGCGTCAAATGCCCCCATCCGTGCCGGGGAGTATAGAAGGGGCGAATGCCAGTTCAAGCTGTTCGATTCGATGCAATCTTCATCCTCAAATATCGGATGGCCGTGTTCCCGAGAATTTTACCGAACCCGAATATCCGGCATCTGAAACAACTGCTTGCTTCCCGATTGACCGGAATCACCACACGTGGAGACAACGTTACTGCGAAGGCACGTGATTCATTCGGCGAAGCACTTGAGCGATGATTTCGGCAGCCGTTTCAATTTCTTGATCTGTCGTCAATCGACTTAAGCTAAACCGGATGGAACTTTTAGCTGTTTCTTCGTCGCACCCCATGGCGAGCAACGCGGGAGTTGCTTCGGCCGAGCCGCTGGCACAGGTGGTTCCTAAGCTGCAAGCGATTCCTTCTAGGTCCAGATTCACTAATAACGCTTCGGCATGAATTTTAGGGAAGGCAATGTTTAACGTGTTGTGAAGCCGCTTTGCGTTCTTTGCATGAATAATGGCGGTGGGGAATTCTGTCACAAGTCGCTGTTGCAGTGTGTTTCGACGTCGTTCTGTGCTGGCCATGATGGAATCAGCATCGTCGTGGAAAAACTGCAACGCGGTGGCCATGCCTGCGATTAACGGAACCGCTTCTGTTCCCGCTCGACGACCGCTTTCCTGATGGCCACCTTCTAACAAAGAAGGCAACGGCACGCCTCGCCGAAGCAGGAGCCCTCCGGTTCCTCGCGGACCATGAAACTTGTGAGCACCAAAAGCCAACGCAGTGGCGTTTAATTCATGGAAGTTGACCGGAATTTTGCCAACAGCTTGAACCGCATCAACTAAGAGTGGAACGCGATGCTGTTGACATAAGTCTGCCAGCGGTTGAATGTCTTGAATGACTCCCGTTTCATTGTGAGCCAAAATGATGCTCACCAATTTTAAGTCGTTCCAAGGTAAATCGGCGAGACGTTCTGGAATGATTCGCCCATCGGAATCGACTTCGATATGGCATGACTTCAGTCCGGCTTGTCGAGCTCTTTCGCAGGCGGCCAGCATGGCGGGATGCTCTCCTGCTGTATAGGCAATGCAGCCTTTTTGCCCGAGAGTAAAACCATACACCGCCGCGTTCAGACTTTCGGTGCCTCCACTGGTAAAGACAACTTCGGAAGCATGAGCCCCGAGAATTGCCCCCATTTGGTCTCGACTGTCTTCCAAAACATTGCGAGCCGTGCGGCCAAAACCGTGTTGACTTCCGGGATTGGCAAACGCCACTTGACTCGTTTCAAGCACCACAGTCAAGACATCCGGATGAATGGCTGTGGTGGCATTGTTATCCAGATAAATGGATTCAGAAGACATGGAAGACGTTGGTGGTGAAGCAGGAAGGATGGATATTCAGAACAGACAAAAAACAGCAGGTCTGTGGCAAAGAGGGACAATGATATCAGCTGGAATCATTGCATGTCGCCTCGTTGCAGATTGGGACAAAGATGGGACGACGAGTGCCCTCTGTTTCATTTGAGCGTTGAGTTCATCAGTCCCGACTGTTTCGTTGATACTTTGTCGAAGCCCCAGCTGGCTGCTAACGCATCGGCGGCTTCTTCGATGTCTGTAATTTCGCCCCAACCGCCGTTTCGAAGAAAGGCGTGAGCGAATTCATGAGCGATAATGTACTTGGCAAATTCATCGGAAGCCTCTTCCAGTTTTGGCCTGAGTACGACTCGACGGCTACCTTGTCCGGGAGGTCCCGGGCAGGGCATAAACAGGCTCCATCCTTCGCCGGGTTCGTAGTTATCGATGTCCATGCCGAACCGAGGATCCAAAAGGAAATCCTGTTGGACATCCATTGGCAGGCAGTCCAGCACTTGGATAATGCGGCGTTGCAATTCGGGTAAGCCGTCAAAGGGCTTCAGATAGTGAGACCATTTCATGGCCGCATTAAACCACTAATGTGTGTCAGCGACAAGCAGCAGAACATCACGGTTCAGCGTCACAGTTCAGAGCCACAGATCAGTGCGTCGTAGATGTCAGTGCGTCATCGATTCAGTGTGCCGTTGGCGTTCTGTCAGCAGAAAGGGGGATTCCCGCATGCCCTAGTCAGTAAAAACTGACTTCATGGTCTTGTTTGATTTCAGAATGCGTGGGTTACCACCCACACGTCCTTACGCGAAGTGGTAAGTTCGTTAGATAAAACAACGACTTCAACAACGTGAGGCAGGGCCATGCAATACGTTCGACTAACAGTATTCTTTGCAGTGATTGTGCTTTTTGTGGCGACAATGCTTCATGAAGCTCTCCAGACCGACGAAGAAGAATTGCTCATTCGCAGCGAACGCCGATTGAACCTGACATCGTTTAGCGTGTGTTGCTTGATTTCCGCCGTCGGCATCTGCGGTGTGGGGTGGCTGCTGAATATCTAATATCTAGAGGTCAGACAATATTGGTCGATTCGTTCGGCGTCAGTCTGAGCTTTCTCAGCTTGCGAAGTGAGTGAGCCGTGCAATCAAGAATATCGTTGCTGAAGGCTGCTTCCGTTTGCTGATCAGAGTTGGATTCCATTTTGGACATCTTGTTCTTTTCTCGCACGAGTCCCGTCGGGAGTGCCATCGCAATGGAAAATTGGCGTAAGGTTTCTCTTGTTTTGGCTTCGACATTTGGACCTCCATCAAACTATTGCTACGATGCCGACCAGTGCCCGAGGGTAAATTTCGGAGTTAACTTTATTTTTCCCCGAACCTTCTCACGGCACATTCAGTCTGTGTTTTCACAGCACAAGGGGCTGTAGCTCAATCGGTTAGAGCAGCGAACTCATAATTCGTTGGTTGTGGGTTCGAGTCCCTCCAGCCCTAATTTTCAGACACTAAACTGAACAGACACGAGTTCTGGTTCGTGATACCCCGAGATTCGGGGTTTTCTTTTGCGCGGTGGCTGGGAGTGAGTGATTCACTTTGAATTTGGCAAATCACAGGTGCCTGTTGCACAGCGGCCGGTGAGCTTCAAGCGGTTTTTGGCGAAGACTTGATCGCCGAATTCCAGCAGGTGTGAGATTCCCGGCCAACGACTGAACCACACCACGAAGCCGAGCCAGCTGACAAGGGAAACCGTGCCTTCCAGTCGGGCAGGCTCCCGCCTGCCCAGGTCAAATGGTCGGTGCAAACTGCCGGGCCGTTGGCCCTGAATATGCTGGCCTTGGGCGATGAGTCCGTTTCCTCGCTCACGCGCCGGGTTGCCCAAAAGAGCGCAACTTCAAAACTGACGCCTCGGATGATCCTTTTTCAACAGATCACTC
>CAYTUE010000109.1:11870-13258 GCA_964441085.1 uncultured Planctomycetaceae bacterium | reverse complement strand
CGCCTAACGGGGTTATGGACGACAACCTGTCGTCTATGAAGGAAAACATTCATGATATGATCACAAAATTTACTTGTAAAGTATAACCCACAGGAAAGAAAAAGGTGCCCCTAGGTCTTTATGAAAAAACTGTGTGCAAGACGCCAGTTTGGAGACTCGATTTTGTGAGGTGCAACTGGTGTTTTTGCCGTGGTCCACACCGTTCGGCTTATGGAACGCGTTTCTGAACCGTTTTTGCGGGACGATTGGGGCGTGGTTTCGGGGATTTTATCGAGATCCGCGCAGCAAAATTTCTTGGTCGATAAAAATGAACTCGAACCAGTACGTTGCATATTTCAAAACACAGTGCGGCAAACGTCGATAAAAAAAGCGTGTGACTGGATGCTTTTATTTTTGCTTTGAATCAATCTGTTCCGCATCGTTTTCCTGACGACGTTAAGAACCGTCGAAGGCGGCTTTTTTTGCTGGACATCACTGCGGCATCACTTGTGACAATTTTTTTGCCACTTGCTGCCTGAGAAGCTCGTAAAAGGACGCATCTGCCAATCTGTTTCGTTGATGCTGTGACAACTGAGACAGGGAATTTGACCAAACTTCACTGGCTGGGATTTCTAGGTTCATCCAGCCAGGCCGTGGCTCAGACACTCTGACTCCATCCAGCATGATGTAACGATCGCCTTGCTTAATTCCGATCAGTACATCGTAGCACCCAGCGGAATCCGGGTGACCGCAGACTTGAACTTTGAGTTTTCCGACAGGTTTGGGAGAATTTATTTTCGCTGAGTCGGCAGACGGTGGATTTGCTGAGACTGAGGGTGGGGCTTCATTGTTATCCGCAGATGAACGAGGAGCTGCGGGCAGTGATTCTAAAGGGCTTACCACAGATGCAGTCACAACCGTAGCGACTTTGGCGTAGATGGTTGTGGTTTCCAGATTACTATGGCCCAGCAACTTTTGAATGAATCGGATGTCTGTTCCCGCTTCAACTAAGTGAGTTGCAAAGCTGTGGCGAAAACGATGAGGTGTTGCTTTCTTTTGCAGTCCAGAAATCTGCACTGTTTTTGCAACTGCTCGTTCAATGGTTCGAGTTGACAGGTGTCTTTGCGATCTATCTGGCGAACTTTGTCTGTGCCCTTCCGAAGGAAACAAATAGCCTTGTCCTTTTGACAGCTTCCAGATTTGCCTGAGTAGTGGGCGTAGCTGATCGGGCTCGCAGTGCCCGATCACAGGGAGAGAAGCTGTCGTGTTTTTGTAGGCGGTCTCTGTGAGCCCGATACCAAATGGCTGGACCGTTGGGGGAGGGGCTGATCCATTTCCTCGCTCACGCGTCGGGTTACCAAAACGCGCAACTTCAAAACGCGCTCACTCAACTTCAAAACGCGCTCACT
>CAYTUE010000109.1:6875-11770 GCA_964441085.1 uncultured Planctomycetaceae bacterium | reverse complement strand
TTACCAAAACGCGCAACTTCAAAACGCGCTCACTCAACTTCAAAACGCGCTCACTAGGGATTGACATCCACATTTTTTGTGGTTTTCGTGCCTTGCTGACACGCCTTTGCCAAGCGGACAATTTTTCAGATTTTGAATTCTTGGACTTTGGTCATCACTTGCGAGAGGTTGAGACGTTCGTTTCTGACGGATCAATACTGTGCTGCTCGGCCATTTATGATTTGATACAATTGATGTGCAGTACAGGATTTCCGAGTGTCATGTTTTGTAGTGTTATGTTTTGTAGTGACTTGCATTTATGC
Organism: uncultured Planctomycetaceae bacterium; assembly: GCA_964441085.1. Taxonomy (GTDB): domain Bacteria; phylum Planctomycetota; class Planctomycetia; order Planctomycetales; family Planctomycetaceae; genus Fuerstiella. The sequence continues at coordinate 11,468 of CAYTUE010000109.1, read as the reverse complement.
ACTGACGATCCGAGAGATTCAACATTTTAAAGAAGGGTGTGAGAACGAAGGCCAAGGATCATTCGATTTTTAACCATCCATTCCATGACGCCCAATCACCTTGAAGCAATAGAAATCATCATTGATGTCAGATCGAGTTTTTGTCACCCGAAAAATTGCCGACGCCGGAATTCAGTTGCTTTCGCAGACTGTGGATTGTGATGTCTGGCAAGATTCCGTTCCTCCGAGTCGTGAGCAGTTGCTAGAACGTAGCCGAGGTTGTTCTGGATTGTTGACGATGTTAAGCGATTCGATTGACGGTGAGTTAATGGACGCCATCGGCAGTCAACTGAAAGTCGTATGCAATTACGCTGTGGGCTACAACAACATTGATGTGGCTGCTGCTGAAGTTCGAAATGTGGCTGTCGGAAATACTCCTGACGTTCTCACAGATGCAACAGCAGACTTGGCTGTCACTTTGTTGCTTGCGGCTGCTCGTCGCGTTCCAGAAGGCATTCAAAATGTGGCCGACCATGAATGGAAAACATGGGAACCATTGGGACTGATCGGCAGTGACTTAAAGAATGCAACAGTAGGGATTGTGGGCATGGGGCGAATTGGATTTGCGACGGCTCGACGACTACATGGCGGGTGGGGAATGAATGTGTTGTATACGGCCAGATCAGACAAAGCAGAAGCGAATCAAGAGCTTTCGGCACAGCGTGTGTCGTTTGATGAATTGCTGAAACGTAGCGACTTCATTTCCATTCACACCGACTTAAATTCCAACACCGCTGGTCTGTTTGATTCGAAGGCTTTTGAAGCCATGAAGCCAACGGCCGTGTTGGTGAATACGGCCCGAGGAGCAGTGATTGATCAAGAAGCGTTAGCAATAGCTTTGCGTCGTCGCACAATTTTCGCGGCGGGATTGGATGTCACAGATCCTGAACCTCTTGCTGCGGACAGTGGGCTTCGCGGCCTTCCTAACTGTGTGATCTTGCCTCATATTGGCAGTGCCACCGGGAAGACTCGCAATGACATGGCTGAAATTGCGGCTCGCAATATTCTGGCGGGATTAGCGGGGCGTGATTTGCCTTGCCCTGTGATTCATCAGGGATGAAATGCGAATGAGTCAGAAAATTATTCGGTCGGTTGCTGTCGAGCAGTGCCTGAGCGACGGAAATGTGCTAAGTTGCGTGGCTGCTTAAAAGTCAGGTCGAAAGAGGAAAACAGGTTGTCTCGCGAACCCGCGTATACAGTTGACGAGATTCAAGCTCTTGGCTTGGATCCACAGCGTTTGCCACGTCATGTTGCCATCATTATGGATGGCAATGGGCGGTGGGCCGTGCAACGTGGATTGCCGCGCATTGAAGGTCATCGAAATGGCGTCCATTCGGTTCGCGCCATCGTGGAAGAATGCAGTCGTTTGGGAGTGGAACAGTTAACTCTTTACTGCTTTAGTAGTGAAAACTGGAAACGTCCCAAGCTAGAACTCACACTGTTAATGAAGTTGCTGAAGCGATACCTTGTGGAAGAGCGAAAGCAGATTCAGGAACAGGGGCTACGATTTCAAGTGATCGGTCGTGTGCATGAATTGGATGCTGGGATTCAAAAGGAAATCAGTGAAACTCAATCTGTTGCTGAAAACAATACCGGAATGATGCTTTGTCTTGCGGTGAACTATGGTTCTCGCATGGAAATCGCTGATGCTTTCAGGCGAATTGGCGAAAAAATTGCCAGTGGACAAATCAAGCCAGCAGACATTCATGAACAAACGGTGACCGACCATTTACAGACTGCCGGTATGCCAGACCCAGATTTGGTGATCCGCACAGCTGGTGAGATGCGAATCAGCAACTATTTGCTGTGGCAAATCAGCTATGCCGAATTGTTTGTGTCCGATCGTTTCTGGCCAGATTTTCGTGAACCTGAACTGCACCAAGCTCTGTTAGATTTCGCAGGGCGTGATCGTCGCTTCGGCGGGTTGACTTAGAAATCGTCGGGTAAGCCTAAGCGGCCACGATTGGGAATGAACTGCAATTGTGGTCGAACATCAGTAAAGCAATCTTCAGGATAGAACCATGCTCGGTTGGCGTCTGACAGTTTCCGCAATCCTGATTCCATGCCTCTTGCTGTTGTTTTGGTGGGACGCTTCGTTGGGCAATGGAGCCCCCGTGTTGCTGGTGCTGTGTCTTGGACTAACAATTCGCTCAGCTTGGGAAATGTGCAGCTTACTTCGAACTCGACAGTTCCAGCCCACCTTTGAACTTGTTGCTATTTGCAATGTCGCCTTGATCTTTGCCGCGTGGAGTCACGTTCGTTGGCAGCGACTGTTTCCATCTGACACACTGGCGCTGCTTGCTTCGTTGGGCGTCGTTGGCTTAAGTCTTTCTGTGTGTTTGTTGTTTTTGATGGTCTGGCAGTGCGTTCGATATCGTCAGCCGGGCCATTCGATGGAATCTTTGGGAGCTGATCTGCTGACAGTGTGCTATTCCGGCGGACTCCTTGCCGTGTTGGCTCAATTTCGTTGGCTCCCATCGCCCGAACTGGGTTACTTCGCAATCGCTTCGGTGATTATTCCGGCCAAAGCGGGTGACATCATGGCGTACACACTGGGACGTTTGTTTGGGAAACGCAAAATGGTGCCTACGTTAAGTCCGGGCAAAACTTGGATGGGGGGAATTGGAGCGATTCTTGGCAGCAGTTTGGGAGCCTGGTTGTGGTTTGTCTTCGGGCGATCACTGTTTCAGGCCAGCACGCTGACGGTCGATGTGACAAGCGTGCTCCTGTTGGGCATGACTTTGGGAGTCGTTGGGTTGGTTGGTGATCTTGCAGAATCATTGATTAAGCGAGACTGTGAGAAGAAAGATTCTGCCAACCTGATGCCAGGTTTTGGAGGCCTGTTGGACCTATTGGATAGCCCTTTATTTTGCGGCCCAGTAGCCTTGATTTGGTGGCTTGTTTGGCCCCCGCTTGCGTAGCCTCTGACAACCGAGTGCACGGTTGCCGGGTGCCGGGTGCCGGGTGCTGGGTGCCGGGTGCCTAGTGCACAGTTGCCTGATTGAATGCACTTCGTGTTTGCATGCTGTCTGGCTTTGATCTTCAGTTTCAAGTGAACTGATTGAGCTGCCCCTTGCATCTTTTCTTGAAGATGCTGTCAGCGCGAAACGGCAATCTTGAGCAACAATCAGTTCAACAGACACAAAGGTGGCCCAAACAGATTCCAGCCGAGAATGCACGCAAGAAAGGTGCTCGGAGAAGGGGGGGGGGAATCGCAAAAGATACGACAGACACGAAAAGCCGAGTGATAACGCACGGCGGTTCACTGAGCTGCTGCTGCCCCAGCGTTTTTTCTTCAGCAGAAAAAATAAGAGGTCGTATTTAACGAGTGAATATCATGAGCACGGCGATAAGGCCAACCAAAGCGAGAATCAGCCCTGCCACGAGATAGTCGGGTTGATTGGGAAGCTGCACGGCATTGGTCTGACTTGCCTTAAATTGATCTTCGTCATCAAACAATTCATCCACGATTGATCGTCGACTGGTTTGCTGGCCTTCGCGGTGATCGACCATATCAATCACATCTGCGGTATCCTGAAGCAATAGGTCTCCCAAATGTCCTTGAAAATCGCGTGCAGTCACATCGTTTGTGCTGTCACAACTTAGCTGAATCAAGTTTTGGATATCTGTGACTTCAGACTGAGCTTGGCTGATCGCTTCTTCTGAAATCTGTTGGATGAGCCAATTTAGCAAATTGCCTAACTGAACAATGTCATCATGTGCGGCATCTGGAAACATGGGCACGATGTTGGGATGACGTGTTTGCTGGATCCAGCGGTACAATCCAAAGTCACACACGCTAATTCGCAGAGCATCATCGATCAGAATTGCATGGTGATCTAAGTGACCGTGAGTCAGCCCTGCGTTATGAACATGTTGTAAGGCCGAAGAAATCTGCCATGCGACATCGATAAATTCTTCCCACGTCAGCGTATGTTGTTGTAGCAACTGCTGAACGGGAACACACTGGTTGATCTGATTGACGTAAAAGATGGTGCCGCCATGTTCGCCCCAACCGAGGGTCGTAGCGATGCTCGGATGGTTCAGCTGCTGAAGCTGTTCAATGTCTGTGCGAAAGGCGGCCCGAAATTCCGTTTGTTCGGCCAGTTGCTTATCGACGATCGTAATTCGAACGGAGGCAGCATCCAGCACACCTTCGTGAACCGTGAAGTCATCGTTTTTTTGGCCCCGTGTGGTTACGGTGATTCGTTGCCAGAGATCGGTGTTTGAAGTCTGCACTTAAAGTTGGCTCACGTTCCTTGTCGTCAAAACGAGCGTTCCGTGGATTCTATTCCGATCGCTCTGAAGTCGCAGCATTCTGCAGATTGGTCCATCATAATTGCGAGCAGTTTGAATGGCGAGCCTTCTTGGATTCTTGTTTGCCGATCAGCTCATCTGGCTCAGCGGGGGACTACAAATTCGAATTTTTCGGGCCAAATGATCAGCCGGGAAGGCGTATTCGGAGAAAGGAACCACAAAAAATGCGAAATACACGAAAAGCAGGGCGACATGTGGTTCTTTGATGAATCGAGGCGCGGTCTATGATGGCCTTTG
>CAYTUE010000109.1:0-6775 GCA_964441085.1 uncultured Planctomycetaceae bacterium | reverse complement strand
CACAGCGCTCCCTCAAAACACAGCGTGCTACGGAACAAAAGTGGACAACTGTTTCACCACTTGATTGAGAACAAATTCTAATTGGCGTTGAAAATCGTCGCTTTGCTGCGTTGGTTGAGACAGATCCCAAGTTTCTAGCTGCCGTCCCCATTCCGCCGCTTTGATGGCTCCCACGGACAGCATCATGCCTTTCAGAGTATGCCCGCACCGATGAAGCTGTTCTGCATTCTTGTTTTCGAATGCGTCTGCTGCCTCCCGGAGATACTTGGGAACTTCAGCGATAAAAGTAGAAGCAACCAGAGCGTACAAATTTCGATCGCCGTCGACTCCACGCAACGCTTCATCCCAATCAACTGGCACGGCGAAATCAAATTCGCTGTCCTTGTTCACTGAACAGTTTTCTGATGCCGCAACAGACGTTTCTGGCTGACGCTGTGCTGATGTTCCCGTCGGCAACTTACACGTGAGTTGTTGATTCAGTCGTTCTTCCAACTGCTGTTTGCGAATGGGTTTGGTGAGATAGTCGTCCATTCCCGCATCCAAGCACCGTTGGCGGTCTCCCGGCATGGCGTGAGCCGTCATGGCAATAATCGGAATGTGTTCATCTTTTTTGCGTTCCGCTTGGCGAATCAACCGAGTAGCTTCGAGTCCATCACAGATGGGCATTTGCACATCCATCAGAATGATGTCGAAGGGGGATGCTGCTTTCAGCTCCACTGCCTGACGCCCATCTGCTGCCACTGTGACATGGTGTCCCAGTTTTTCTAAGAGCCCAATCGCCAGCTTTTGATTTACAAGATTGTCTTCTGCCAACAAAACCTTCAGCCCTTGCACATTTGTTTGGGCGAGCATGGCAGGTTGTGGATCGGATTCAAACACAGCCGTGAATGTGGAATCAAACAAAGTCGCTTCGATGCACTGTTGAAGTTCCGACTGCTTGACAGGTTTCATCAAATGGGCAGCAATGTGTAACTGTTGCCTCCGCTTGGAATCTTGAGAGCGTCCACTCGACGTCAACATGATGATTTTCAGGTGCTGAAGTTGGTTATCCTTTCGAATATGTTCACACAGTTGAAAGCCATCCATCTGAGGCATGTGCAGATCCGTCAGAACTAAAGCAATGGGCGGTTCGTTTTGTTGTTGTAAAAAGTCGATCGCCTGCTGAGCGTCGGCGACCGTCACTGTGTGCATTTTCCAGCTTAGGCATTGCTGTTGCAGAATACGTCGATTGGCATCATTGTCATCAACAATCAGCACGCCAATCCCATCCAGTTTCTCGGTTGACGAACTGGAAGAAGGAGTTGTTTGAAAAGCAGTAAAACTTGCTTCGAATCGAAACGTACTGCCTTGTCCAACTTCGCTTTCGCAAGACAGGTTGCCCCCCATTAAGCTAACCAGTCGAGTGGAAATGGTGAGCCCAAGTCCAGTGCCTCCAAAACTCCGTGTTGTCGATGTGTCGGCTTGTCGAAACGCTTCAAAAATATCGTCAATCTTGTGAGCCGCAATTCCGGGACCTGTATCAGACACTTCAAACTTCAACCGAATGGAATGGTTGTTCATCCATACGAAATCAACTGCAAGCAGCACTTCTCCGGTTTCAGTAAATTTGATCGCATTGCCAACTAAGTTGACAACAATCTGCCGTAAACGTGACGGATCGCCAACCAAAAATTCGGGAACCTGCTCCTGAATGGAAAAGGCAAGTTCGAGGCCTTTTCCGTGAGCCTTGATGCCGAGTAGTTTTAAAGTGTCACCGAGCAAATCTTGCAGACAAAAGGGAACTTGTTCCAGTTCCATCTGCCCGGCTTCAATTTTAGAAAAGTCTAAGATGTCGTTGATCAAATCGAGCAGTGTTTCGCCAGAAGACCGCACGATATTTAGATAGTCTTTCTGTGTCGTACTGAGTTCTGTATCCAGCAGCAATTCGGTCATGCCAATGACGCCATTCATTGGCGTACGGATTTCGTGGCTGACGTTTGCGAGAAAATCACTCTTCGCCTGACTTGCTGCCGCGGCGGAATCCAGAGCTTGTTGCAAAGCCTGTTCATGTCGATTTCGTTCGATAATGCGGCCAACCTGTTCTCCCACATTATGAAAGGCAATCAGTAGGCCTTTGTCTTCGGGGATACATTCTCGGGAGTAAAATTCCAGTACGGCAACCGTTTCTTGATCGATGACAACCGGAAAAGCGACTCCACTTTGAATGCCCGCAGCGGCAAAAATCTTTGTGCTGTGAACGTCAAGAACTTGCGCAGCGTTCTGCATCCACACAGGGCGTCTGGTTTGAAACGCTCGTCCGACGAGCCCTTGGCCTTCGGCAACGGCGGCAGCTTCTGTCTGTGACTGAAAGGTGCGCATCAAAGAGTCTTCGACACCTTGCCAGATCTTTGTGGAATGAAGCATCACGCCAGCAGCTGACGTTTCAGGCTGAAATACATGTCCAGTAGTCCAATCTGTCAGCTCACAGATAATTTCAATGCAGCCCTTGAGTGCTTGTTCCAGTGATGACGTATCGCGAGCCAAGCTGGTGGCTCGATACAGCAAATTTGCTTCGCGTGCTTTTCGAACAGCTTGTTGTTGAGCCACTTTTTGCTTTGTGATGTCTCGACCAATTCCCACCAACCCAGTGACTTCACCTTGAGGATCACGAATTGGGATTTTACTGGTTAGCATCCACACCTGCTGCCCCAGGGGATCCACGTTGGATTCCTCTCGTTCCACCAAAGGTTCGCCACTTGCAATCACTTTACGATCATCTTCTAGAAATGCTTGAGCGATCACTTCGGGGATAAAATCAAAGTCCGTTTTACCAACCATCACTTCAGGAGACGAAACACCATAAAGCTGAGCAAGTGCTGGATTGGCCATCACAAACCGACCATGGATATCTTTGATGAAGATCACGTCTGGAAGATTGGACATCAGTGTCTGAAGTCGATCGCGCTCCTGTTCAAGCTGTACTTCCACTTTAATCACATCGGTGATGTCTCGAGAAAGACCGACTGTGCCGATGACGTCGTTATCAAGATTCTTCAGTGGCATTTTGGTGGAAGAAAACCACGCTTCCTTGCCATCGTCGATGATCACATGCTCCAGCTGACCAATCATTGGTTCTTCGGTTCGCATAATGCGAAGTTCGTCTTGTCGAGCTTTGCTTGCGTGCTGTTCTTCGAAGAAGTCAAAATCTGTTCGCCCAACAGCTTGGTCGGCGCTGTTGAGTTGAAATTGGCGCACCATACTTTGGCTGACTCGAAGAAAGCGGCTGGCTTCATCTTTGAAGTAAATCGCATCTGGAATCGATGTGAGTAGAGTCTGCAGAAGCGCACTTTCGTGTTCCAATGCTTGACGATTTTCTTCTTGTTCGGTGACTTCCCAAAATACGACTTGAATGCCGATTACTGCCCCCGAAGCGTTTCGATGAGGCGTTTTCAGGCGGTCTAAGTAACAAAACGTTTTGTCGGCTCGGACTCCCGATACTCGGTCTTGAAATGTTTGCTCGTCACGCAGGACAAGTTGATCTTCGTCTGCAAACTTCTGGCGTAGGGCAGCGTCTACGAAAGCAGGTTGATTGCCCGCTAGTAAATCATCCAGGGTGATTTCGTGAAACTTAAGATATGCGGCATTCGCATAAACTGCCGCACCAGACTGATCTTTGAGCAACAGACACACTGGCAAGTGATCAACCAGAAGTCGATCATCCATCAACGGTTGTTTGTTGGGATCATTTGACGAATTGGATGAAGATGGATTCACGTCGTGGTGGCCTTTTTCAGTAACGTGACTTCGTTTCCCGTTTTATTCCAAGTGACTTCGTCCATCAACAACTGCATCATCATGACTCCACGACCGTGCGGCTTCAGAAGATTTTCGGGGTCAGCCGGATCTGGCAAAGCAGTCGGATCAAACCCTTTCCCTTCGTCTTTAATCTTGATGGTCATCTGGTAGGGACTAAAGCTGGCATCAACAGTTACGATTCGATCTTTCCATGGAGACAAAGCAGCTCGCTGAGTTGCCAAAGCTTCAAACAGGTTGCCTTCTTCTTCTTTTAGCGATGACTGAAGTTCAAGATTGCCATGTAGACAAGCGTTCAGCAAAGCTTCTTCTATTGCGATAATCAGTCGCGACATTTCGGCTTCCAAACAGACGCCAATCCCCATCGCTTTGCCCACAAGAAAACGAGACATCCCAGACATGACTGAAGGGTCGGTTTGCAGTTCAAAACGATACGAATCGCTCAACATCCGTTTCATCACAGAGTGATGGACGGCCAAATCGGCTTTTGCCAACAGGACTTTATCAATGGATTCGCGAATCAGACTGGGAGGGTCAGTTTTGCAGACATAATGTGCTGCCCCTGACTTCATTGTCTTCACGGCAAGTTCTTCACTGCCGACTCCTGTAATCACTACCACCGGGATTGAAGGAAATTCTTGAGTCACCACCTCCAATAATTTCAGTCCATCCATTTCAGGCATCTGGAGATCTGTCAACACTAAGTCAACAGACTGACTTCGGGTGAAATCCAAAGCCTCCTTTGCGCTGGCCGCAGTCTGAACGTTCCAATCATCGCGATGCTTAAGCAACCCAGCAATGCGAAGGCGATCTGTGGCGCTGTCATCCACGACGAGAATACTTGTCATGCCGAAGGCCTTGTTGAAAGTGAGTCGACTGCCGTGGAATTCGCTCCGGTCGCCGTGGATTTCAGTACAGCGGAATCATCGACCAGTGTCATTTCATTTCCGGTGCTGTTCCAATGAATGCTTGTCATTTCCAATTGCATCCGACAAATGCCAGCTCCACGATCATCAGCCTGGCGATCCCATTTCGCTAAACTCGCGACGTCGAATCCTTGTCCCGCATCGCAGATGGTGATTCGTAACTGGTCTTGCTGGTGTTCTAAAATCAATCGAATGCGGCAATCAGCAAACATTGGATCAGCAGAACGTTGTTCGGCCACTTCGATGTAGTCAGGTCGAGCATGCTGGAAGGGAAAGTCGTTTGCTTTCATGTTGCCATGATAATGAGCATTCAACAGAGCTTCATGGATGCAACCAGTGATTTGATCGACGCGTTGAGCTGACAACACGGTTGTCGTTTGCAGTCGCTGTCTTATAAAGTTGGACAACGCCTGAACCTGAGACAGATCGCTATCAATTTCAAATTCGCAACGAGCCTGTACGACATGGGCCATTAAGCGGTCATACAGTCCGGCTTCTCGAACAACAGCGGCGGTTTCATTTAAAGCGCATTCAAGCTGATCATCCAAATTCTGCTTCAGCAGATAAGCAATGGCTCCTCGTCGCAGACACTCTGCAGCAATTCGTTCGTCACCTTCTGCAGTCACAAGAATTACGGCTGGAATCTTAGGAAGACACTGAATCAGATCGATGACGTCTTGGCCATCCTGCCCGACCATCACAAGATCCGTGATCACAAGATCAAATTCGCATGCCTTGAGCCGTACTTCCACTTCATCACAGCGTGAAATCATGGTCACTTTGGCGCGCGGAATGAAACGAGCGATCAACTGTGACAATCGATTCAGATCAGCAATCGATTCATCGACGACAAGAATTTCTGGGGGATCCCATGGCATTTCAAGTCGAGCTCCAACAACCGTTTCAGTCTGAAATTGCATCAAATTTGACGCAAGCGTGATACGGCTGGGCATGTTACCAGTCGATCAACATTCATTTTGACAAGAAATCTGCCAAACTGCTAGGCATTCGTGAAAACAAGGCATTGATTCCAGCGAACGCCTTGCTGTGAGCTGGTCATTCCTGTTTGCGAATCACGGCGAGCCAATCTTCATCGGAATCTGATGGTGGGTTTCCAATCGACACCGATTGGCCACCCGTTACTTCAATCACATCTCCAGTTTTCAGAGGTCCACCGGTTCGAGGATTAAACCAGTGGACATTGAATTTTTCAGGAGCGCTGCTGAGATCAAGTTCTGCGTTTCCACCTGAAGTCAGATAGACCAAGTACGTTTCATTCGCTTTGGCCAGACAAAATGTTGTGGGTGCGTGATCTTTGTTTCCGACAAGGTGATCCATGTTTTCCATTTCCCAAAAAGGAATGTCATGGTCATGGAAAAAATTGATGGCAATACGGCAGTAGTCCCAGCTTTGATCTCGACTGCGCCAATCTTCACAGACAAGATCGTTTTCCACATACTTGTACCCAAAGTAGTATTCGTTGCCAGCTCCGCCCGCCATCAACGTGCCCCATAAAGTCAACTGCCGCACTGCATGCTGCGTGTGAGTTTTTTTGCCGCTGAGATCTCTTCCTGTAAATCCTTTGTAGCCAAGATCAGGTGATTGGGCATGAGCGGCTGAACCAGATTCATCAAACGCAACAACCCACGGCTTGCCCGCTGCCTTTGATGCTTCAATCCATTTGACTGTGATCGCATGAGTCGTTTTTAGGCTGCTGTTTTGCAATGACACGCCTGTCAGGTTCGATCGATCACCCAATAGGGCCTGATAAATTCGATCCTGTTGGCTCGGATACGTATGAACCACAATCAGATGGTTGTAAGGATCAACGGCTTTGATGTAGTCGATCATTGCGGTCTGCTGCTGATACGTTTGAGTATTTTCTTCGCCAAGGTTCCAGTTCAAAGCAAGGTTGTGACCGAAGCGCGCAATGAGTTCTCTACAGTAAAGTTTTCTCTGCCGACCAAGGTCGCCTCCATCAAAGCATTCTGGAACAGAGCCGCGTTCTTTGCTCTTTTTATGATCGTCATTTTCGGTTTCCTGCATTTTAAAATGCA
>CAYTUE010000108.1:0-13345 GCA_964441085.1 uncultured Planctomycetaceae bacterium | reverse complement strand
TTTGTTCCAACTTGCAAAATGGTTGGTTTGACGCTGTTGAATTCGCGAGGGCAAGGGCGAAATAAGGGGGAAATCGATACCGGGATGACAGTGATGCGGTCCTCTGGGATATCAACCAGTGCTAGCACCTGCCGCTTTGTCTCCTCAGAAATCGCTGTAATGTATTTGGCTCGACGGATTGGAAGCGTGTACCAAAATGTTTTAATGATCCAGTGTTTCCATCCCGTGAGTCGTTCTAAAACCTGACAATCTAGTACCGTTAAGATGGTCTGTTGTGGAGGCAATGCGAGAGCAAGGAAGTGAACATCTCCAGTGATGTGATTGATATCTGATCGCTGGAAGCGGGCTTCCAACATATTAAACAGCCGACGCAGAAATCCACGGCTTAGAAATTTTAGCGAGTGTTTTCTTGCAGTGATTGTTTCGCCTAGGTGATCTCGAACACGGTCGAAATAACCTTCGACGCTATACCTGTTTACTGCTTGATAGCGTTGAAAATGAGTGACTTGCAGCGGAAGGTTGGCTTCACGTGATAATTTTTTGCTATCTGGCATGAGTGAGTTCTGGTACAGCAACTGATGGGGGCTTAGGCTTACTTTCCGGGATGGCCTGTGTTTTTCGAAACCGGTCAGGAAAGATCTGCTGAATCGCAAAGAAGCAGGCGAACGCCATGATGCTGCCTTTGGTCAGTTGATTCAGTACAACTGAGACTTCGGTTTCTGCTTTGATGGCTTGGTAAAAAATCAGTGGGATCCAGAAAATAAACGTTGGGTGCCGAGCCGCATACAGCAGTGCGAGATGGTAGAAGACAACAAAGCTAGCTCCAAATGCGACCATAAACAGAATGCCACCGACTTTGTCGAAGTTCGCGTATGCTTCCCCCAATGGGCTAATGCCCATTGACGTGCTCTCTGCGATTTGAAGTCCGGTAAACCGACGGAAGTTCTCTCTTCCACCCGCTCGAACCTTATTTGCCCATAGAACACGAGGAGCAATGGAACTGAGTGCAGCGACCTTAATTGTTTCGCCATCTGCAAATGATTCTTTCGCGGGAACGTGGTTCATAACAGCAGAGATGATCCAGCCTTGGTTCAATCGAGTGATTGCCAAGGACAGCACATCGTTTTCCCAAGCGCGACCACCTGGGGTGATATATTCAAACGCCAAGGAAATAAGATTCGGGTCCATACCACGTCGTAATTGAGATCGGTACTCCTGCTTGATCACTTGGATTGAAAAAAGGGCAACCACTGCTGTGGTGAGTGCGGTGAGTTTGACGACTGTTGTCCACTTTTTTTGGGCAAACCAGTAGCAGAATAAAATGGCAAGCCACAGGATCAGGTCGTGAAACATTCCTGAACCCAATGACGTGGAAACCAAATGAAAACAGGAAAGCACCGCGAGTGGATACCTCAGTTTGTGCTTTGAAAAAATGAAGTAGAGCGCACCAACGTATCTGAGTTGTGATAACAGATGAAATAGAAAGGCTAATCCACCTCCCCCCAGTCCAGCTGCATATGTGGCAAACAGGGCCACAAAATTTAGCAGGAGTCCAATCTGGAAAAAGTGCCGAGTGTTTAAACCTTCCAAAAGATTTCGCTGTCGAATGGAACCTCCCGCAGCCAGAATGAGTGCCACGTAAAAGCATGTTGCGGGAGCGGCAAATTGAAAGTAGGCCGCTTCGGATGTTCGCATTGAATATCGTCCGAATTGGTAACTTGTCGCGTAATTTAAAGCAGGACCGACAAGAAACTGTAGTACGGCAATAACGCCGGTTAACGGCAACAAAGGGACGCCTTGATCCAAGCGTTTTTGAAGTTCGTACGCGACTACCACAAAGGAGCAGGCTGCAATGAACCAGTTGGGAGCAACTTGAAATAGGCCAGCAAATCCCATCATCACCAGAAAGAAGATCCCCGCAATGGACCCGCTCCGCTTTTCGATGATGCGTTTTAGCCACGAGCGATAGCCAAAACGTCGTATTGGGTTTCGAGAATTCATTTTACTGGTGAAAGTGGGTTGGATAGTAATAGGACGAGTGGGGCTCAGGCCAACATGTTTCAGAGCATGTACGAGGACATCATGATTCCTGTCACCATGGTTTTGAACGACTTGATACTCGTTTCTTACTGAATTTCATGGCAAGATCGTCAGATGACATCAACGTGGGCAATGATGGCGATTCGGCCTGTGAGTAAGCTTGTTACGTTCTACGACGCTCACACTTTTTAAAGTTGCACTCTTTTGGGTAACCCAATGTGTTAGCGAGGAAAAGTCGATCTTGGCTCGTTTCCGCTGACGCTTCAGTTACTTACAACGAATGCCTCACTCGAAAACGTAACTTCAAAACTTACGCGTTAGGGGCAACGAATCGAAAAATTGAATTGCTGAAACGAAAAAAGCCGCATCAGCAAAGCTGATACGGCTCAATTGTGGTGTGCTTAGAGTGTTGGCTCAAGCAATATTTTTTACCTTGTTGCGTCGGCGGAGAACGACCAGCCCAGCTAGTCCGGTCAAGCCGAGAAGGCCGATTGAAGCAGGCTCTGGATTAGCAACGATACTGGCATTATTGCTGCTGTTCAGGATGAATCCCCCGGCACCCCCAGTTTGAGCAAGACTGATTTCGATATCGTTTACGGTAACTGGTCCAACCGGCGTGAATCGTAGTGTTTGGCCCGCCGATACTGCTACCGGCCCTGTTGTTTGTGCACCGCTGTTGATGGAAACCGTCGCTGTCCACAACCCACTTACGGTTTCGAATATGTCGAAATCAAGGTTGAACAAACCGTTTGCGAATTCTAAAGGTGTGGACAACGCATAGTTGAGGTTGAGCACAGATGTTGCTCCACCCGCAACAATCGACAAATCTCCGGCGCCAGTTGTTGTCAACTGTGTGGTTACTGCTAAAGCTACTGGACCAGGCGTAACGCTCCCTGCCCGAGTTCCAGTCGCGTCGTCATCCAAAGCCTGTGGCGGCGGCGTTGCTGGTACTGGGAAAACGTTGTTGACGGTGAAGCCTGGTCCCATGAAGTCATCAATTACGATCTCTGCATGAGTTGAGCCCACACAAAGTAGGCTGGCTGCCACAAACACAATAAAATACTTCATAAAATTCGTCCGTTCCACTGATGGGGGAATTGTTGTGGGGGTCTATTCCGCGATGATAAGTCGTTAGGTGTTGAAGTCGCAAGTCATTAAACGTTCAATTCTACGAAATCTTCCCAGAATACCAAGAAATCGAAGGAAGCGTTCCTGAAGAAATGCCAATATTGCGTGAAGTCGCAGCCCTAATTTAACAAATTCCATTAGGGAATCGCAATCGGCATTGCCAGAAAACGCTGGACTGACAGTTTCGATGTTCGTTGTGAAAAGACGAGCCAAACAACGAAACTTCTTTCCCTAATTGCTTCAAGTCCGAGGGGCAGCAGACTGCGGCTCACACTCCGAATTGCAGAATTTGTCTAATTACGCAACTGTTGCTGAAGCTGCCAGCCCGTATTCTTGCAGTCCCGGCAGCAGAAATCCTCTTCAAACGCTGTTCGTCATCCAGCAACATTCTCAACTCCTGTGCAAGTTTCAGGTGATCCTGAAAGAAGATCGCTTCATCATCTCGGAAGAGTTTGGCTGTTTCTGGATTTCGTGGTGTGGCGAGTGCTGTTCCGCAGGCCGGGATCTCGAATGTTCGCGTTGTATGAAGCTCGGGAAATCTCTTTGTTAACAGCCCCAGTCCCACAGCAGCCCTCGATATTGTGTCTGTATAATGATCGCCAAA
This sequence comes from uncultured Planctomycetaceae bacterium, assembly GCA_964441085.1. GTDB lineage: Bacteria > Planctomycetota > Planctomycetia > Planctomycetales > Planctomycetaceae > Fuerstiella. The sequence continues at coordinate 9,573 of CAYTUE010000108.1, read as the reverse complement.
CACTCTGTCGCCTTCGAACTGAAGTCGCGAATTTCTGCGATGTCGTGCTAGGAAACGTTTCCAGCCCTGTCCTCCAATCCTAACAGGGACCCCGTGGTTAAGGAGCTGTTCAATGCAGGCTTCTCGATCCGGCTCACAAAGACCGATCAGCACCGCTTCTTTTCTCTTCTCATTGAAGTCACATGTTGGTCGATGCTGCTGCTCGTCGTACGACTGAGTCGTTAGTAATATGCGGTCCTCTGGAATCAGCTTGGTGTAACGTTCTAATTCAAAGGATTTTGTGGTGACAACCAAGTCATAAAGCTGTGCCGTCGATTCGAAGAATCGAGATCGATTGGATTCGAACGAGCAATCTGGTGTGTAGTAGATCAGTTTTTTACTGAGACTGCGGATCTTTTTAACGGTATCTGGCCAAAGATTCACGCCTTTATCAATCCACGCAACGTCAAAGCGTGTACTGCCCAATTGCGCCAATACATGCTGATTCATTGCTCGCACGGCAGGCCCGGTTCGCAAACGAAATGCAAGTGACTTCCAGATTCGATGGGAAGACAGAAACGGTTCGTCTGTATCGATGAACTGCCAATTTGCGGTTGGTAAAAGCTCGGCAAGCGTGTCGGCTCGAAGCTGTGATGTCGTCCCCTGCGTTCGGATACCGATGTAAATTCCACGGATACCGTCTGTCATAGGAGGGCCTTGGTCTGGAAACGCAAACTGAGTTTTTTTTGTGTCTGGATCACGTTGTTGACGCAGGAACCACTGGATGATCGGATGTCTTGTTAATCGCAGCCCAAAGTTTCTTGAATTCCTGCTCACAGCTTGGTGGTGCGTCTGCTGCAGACAGGTGGTTTCGACTTTGCATCTTTGTGAGATCAAGGTTGCCCAGCTGGTCGTAGTCGACTTCCATCACGCGCGGAAAAACGTCGTCTTGGGAGTAAGGTTTGACTCCCAGCATTTGTGGTGGATACCAGACCTCAAGCCCACAGGCTAAGTATTCAAACAGTTTATTCGAAGCGTTGTATTTGTAGTTCGTTGTGTTGCAGCGATACAAAATCACGCCAACATCGTACTGTGCGAGCACTTCAGGTAAATCATTGTAGTCGATCCCTTGTTGGAAATATCGAATTCGCTGCCCTGCTTCGCTGTCGCTGGAGGGCTCGTTAACATGAACATCGGTGATTGAACTGGTGACATCCTTCAAGAATGTTTTGGTCTTTTCGTCGGTATTATAGGCGTAGACATCCAGTGTGACTTGGTTGTCTGCACGGTTGATAATCCAATCAACAAGCGGTTGAATAAAGGTGTCATGCAGTGACACTGAACCAACATAGACCAATTTCAGTTGTTGAAAGTTGTTGTATTCTTGATCTTCCGTGTTTGAGTTGCAGCTTGTTTGTTGTGAACGCTTTTGCCAGCTAGCGGGAGGATAATTTGCCAGCACCTTGAGCTTTTCTGAAGTGATTGACGGGTGATCGGAATGAAACAGTTCTAGCCGTCGTGGATTCGTATGGGAAATCCATTCTGCCCGATTGAAAAGATGGCGTTTTTCTAGCCAGTGGTAGAATCTGACAAGCCGCATTCCGGGTCTTAAAAATTGTTCTGGATCATGGTATTCATGGTGATGAATCAAGATGCGGCAGCGCCAATTGATTGCAGAATAAAGCAATGCCGGGAGCGATGATTGGGGCTCATAATACAGCACGCAATCAGGCCGTAATCGCATCAGGTGAAACAAGACAGCGATGGGAAACCAGAGGTACTTGAGCAATCGATTGAATCGTCCGTCAGTGGAGCTTGGATACGGAAAGCGAACAATTTTTACATCAGGATGAGCGTATGGTTTGCGTCCACGTGAATCGGTGGATGAATAGCAATGCAGATCAATGTTCGATTGCGTCGCAAAAAAATTCATGCAATTCGTGGCTGGCGGATAGTACTCCACGGGAAACCAATGAATCACGGCAATCCGAGTTCGCTTATTCACTTGGTGCTGCTTCTAGTCCGAGCCAAACTTCTGATGACAGCTGCCGGTTAGCGCACTGGGTTAAGATCCGCTCCACAGACTTGATGTAAGGGGCGATGGGGAGTCGACGGAAGAGATCAACGGCTGCAGTTTGAAACTGATTGGCAACAGCTGGGAATGCATCAACTGACTCACTAATGGTGTTTGCGAGTGCGTCAGAATCGTTGGCTGTAAAACGTCTTCCGATTTCAAAACGCCTTGATACTTCTCCTAATCCTCCTGAATCTGCGACAACAACTGGTACGCCAAATTCGGCGGCGTCAAAAAGTACTCGACCGAGTGGTTCGGCAATGGATGGAATTGCCAGCAGGTCGACATTTTTAAGTTCGCCTTCGATGTCGGTTTGATATCCTCGAAATTCAAAGTGTTGTTGCATGCCCGCAGCTGCGACTGCTGATTTAAAATCATCAGTGTCTTTTTGAGTGAGACCCGCACCAATGACAACAAAGCGGTATGCCCTGCCCTGCTGTAGGAGTTGTTTTGCGGCGTCTAACAGGAGATAGTGTCCTTTGGAAATAGCAATCCGTCCGAGAATACCAATCGTGACACCTTCTTTAGGATTCAGCGCCTGCTTCTTTTGTGCACTTACCACTGTGTTGTCAAGCCGCTGCTTTGGTAGCCCTTGGTAAAGAATACACTTCTTGTGCTGATCCACGTTTGTCAGGTCTGCGATATAGCGAGAGTTGCAAATGAAAGCCTTGACTGAATGGTGTAGCTCGGGCCTGTTGCTAACCCATCTTGCGTCTTCGAGTGTTTGCACTTGGCAAACAACAGGCAGCTTTAACCATTTTGCATAGATGCTTGCAACACGAAGGCTGCCAGTTTGGTTGATGTACAGCACGTCAGGAGCTAGGGATCTCAGCCGGGCTAAAATACGAAGATAGATGCCAGCTCGACGAAGCCGAGATACACCACCCGATTCTGCTGGCATTAGGAATTCACATTGAACATTGCGTTCGGCGAGCAAGGTGTCAAAGCCATTTCCGGATGGCATGATTACTGTCCAGTCGAACAGGCGGGAGTCAGCCCCATCAAGGATGTCGAGCAGGCAGAATTCGCTGCCATACAGTCGCCCAGAAGGTTCGATGACGGCGATACGCGTTGGAGTCGCGGTATGAGCCATTTCGGTAGGAGATACTGGTGTCATTGATTCTTGATCTTCGCACGAACTGCCATGGCAAATTTCCAGCCGAAGAGCTTGTGCAACAGCCTGAACTTTGTATTGCCAATCACACGCGACGGAGATGTCTCTAGTTCATCAATGCGTCGCATGGCCAAAGTCGTCAAGTCGTCGGCTGTCGCACTGAACTCGTACGCAAACTGACCGTATTGAGTAGCAATCGCCTTGCGGGTGTTCGAATTGTTGTGGGTTTTTAGCAGGTGCTTGTCTCTTAAGACGCATACTTGGTATGCAGATTGAATTGCTTTACGACTGCGTTGCCGACTTAGGCTATTGGTAACCGTGCGATATTTAACTGTGGGGCCATCCACGTAGATCTGTTTTTTAGCTGCCAGTAAAATACGACAAAAATATTCACCATCGTCATGTAAAGACAGATCTTCGTTCCATGGCCCTGCGTGATCCAAAAGTTCGCGGTCAGTGAGCCAGCAAGCTGTTTGCATCATTCCACCACCTGAAAGGGACGTTGTCAGCCAATGACAGGGATCTTCAATTCGCCAAACAGGTTGTGGGATGACCTGAGCTTCATCTGGGTTTTCTGAAAAGCTGCTCCACGCACACGATGCGAGACGATTTTTGTTTGAGGAGAGCAGAGTTTTCATTTGAGTCGAAATCTTACTTGAACTCAGAAGATCGTCTGCGTCCAAGAATTGAATGTATGGCCCTTTTGCTATTCGTAGTCCGTGATTGCGTGCTGCTGAAGCGCCTGCATTCGTTTGCTTGATAACTTGTACACGAGAATTGACTTCGAATTCCCGTGCCCTGTGGAGCGTTGAGTCGGTTGAACCATCATCGATCACAATGATTTCTGTATTTGGCCAATCCTGATCAACTGCTGAAGTAATTGTGTCGCAAATCCAATTTTCGCTGTTGAATGCTGGAATAATGATCGAAACAAGTGGTGTATGCATAGGACGGTGACTTCATCCATGTTTGCCGCAGCGAATGAAAAAATAGGACCACAAGAGCGTCCCTTGCACATGCAATTTATCACTCATTTTCGTGTTTAACGAGCCGCGGAATGTTTGCGATAAATTGCGGCGACCATATCGAATTATGTGAGTTCCGAGGATCGGTACATCTTCTAGACTGTACGAATTCGAAATTGACGCATGGAAAGCGGCAGGAGCTTTCGGGCATGCTGCCGCTTTCGCATATTTATGGCGTTTTCAGCTTCTATTGAATCCGTTCATTCAATATGAAAGACAAGGCGTTTCACATGCGCAGTAGGTAGGCGACTTAATGATAGGGGCGGATTCCTTGCACAAGATTCATGATCTTGAGATTTGATTTTTGAAATAACCGATACGCCTTCAGCGGGCTGCGTTGACGTGTGGCCATCGACAGCAGACGACGAGCGTAGCACTTAGCCACTTTCTTCTGCGCCTTGGTTAAATCGGCATCTGCTAAGGGGCAGTTCGTGCTGTTAAGAGCTTCTACTTCAAGCTGGTATCCGCGTTCTAGATAGACAGCGGCGGCATCGCCCGACGTGAATTCTTGACCTTCGTGGCGGCGCCACCAAACAAGTCCGGGAGGCAGCAGGACAATTGGCCATTTGGCTGCCATTCTCAGCCACAGTTCACGATCTGATAGCACGCCCCACTGTTTGTGGAAGCCACCGCAGGCTTGAAACGCATTGTGGCGAATGATGGCTCCTGTTGGGCCGCAGCTCATGCAGCCGCGACCAAGGAATTGCTTTTGATATGCAACTGCTGGTTTCAGTAACCACGGATACGGTGAATCGTCTTCGGGCAGTGAATGAGCCAAGCCGATCGCAGCGTCAGCATGTCTTTCCATGGCATCCACCATCAACTGAAGAGAATGCGGATAGATGAGATCATCAGAATCCACGTACTTCAGGTACTTTCCTTTGGCCAAGCTGGCCGCTTTCATACGGTTGCCATAGTCGCCTAAATTTTGCTCATTGAGAATGACTTGAACTCGTGGATCTGTGTTTTGGATTTGCTGTGCAATGCGAACAGATTGATCTGTTGAGCAATCATCGACCACAAGGACTTCAAAGTTGTCGAACGTCGAAGCTAAAATGCTCTTCAGTGTTTCCTGAAGATAAGCTTCTCGGTTGTAGACGGTGACTAAGATGGAAACGGTTGGTGTCATCTAAGAAATGACCTCTGTGCTGGTTCCGGTAGTACCGTGATGCACGACCGTTGTTGTTTTGGGTTGATGCAATCGACCTCGCCATTTTTCCAAGGGTCTGATCAGGCAAACGACAAACAGAACGCTGCACAGTAGAGTTAAGCAAAGTGTCAAAACTCCTGGATGCAGTGCGGTATGGCGATCTGCCAATGCTACAGAAATCGGGATGATGGCCATATGTAAAAGGTAGATGGGATAGGATAGCTCGCCTAAAAAACGGTCCAGTTGATGTCGCTTGGTGATCTGAAACAGCAGTGGGATTGCAATAAGCCAGCCACAGTAGCTGATTTGAGTCACAACTGTGTAGTCAGCATAGCGGACGCCGAAAGATACCATTTTTCGAGCCCCCCAGAAGAAGACGATTGCACCAATTGCAAAGCCCAAGTAACGCAACTTGCTCCAGCCGACATCGAACTTCGGCATCCCTTGTTCAGAAAATCGCCACGCCAACATACCAGCAATAAAGAGTGCAATTTCAAAGGGAAAGAAACGGTAAATCCAAGGGCTATGAGTGAGACCAAATGCCATGTAGGCGAAAAACCGCATCCCTAAGCTGGCCAAAAGTGCCAGTCCAAGCCAGCGCGTTCGAAACATCGCAAGGAATGGAACGAGGGCGTAAAAATACAGTTCCAGAGAGACCGTCCATGCTTGAGGAATTAACACGTATCGATAAAGAGGAGCTGGCGTGTCGTGGACGTGTGATGTCAAGGCAATGCCAGCATCTGGGCTATCTTTAACAAACAGCGTGAGGTCTTGCCCCACGAGGGTCACATTGGTAATCGAAGCAAGGATAACTCCTGTGGCCGAGTTCCGTGAAATTTCGTTTGAGGCGAATGCTGAGCAAGGGCCTCGTGTCCCAGTTAAGTTCCAAAGTCCAATTGCGACGACCAATGAAACAACCAGCGCTGCGAAGTAGGGAACATAAATCCGGACTGCACGACTGATCCAGAACGAAATTCGGTCTGGGTATTTTGTGGCAATCATTTGCATGTAGAAGCCAGAGATCAGAAAGAAAATCTGAACTGCTTGAGTTCCATCATGAATGGTCCACCAAGTGCTGATCCCTGCATGGACACACACGACGCAAAGCGACAGGTACAGTCTAAGCAGGCCCATTGCTTAACCTGCTGCCGTTTTCGTATGAGTTAGCTTGGCCGACATTGTGGCCGTGCAGATCAGATGGTTCGATCACGTAGCCCCCACGGCTCTAGAATTCGTGTTCGCAGAATGGACCGGGCCTTGGCTTTCATGCTGTGGAGGCTGCGGTTCTTGGAAATGCTGATCGGAAGCTGCGTCTTTTGCGAGGACGCCACGATCAATCCATCAATTGAGTAGCTTTCTCCCAGAGTATGTTCAGCAACAATGTGGTATCCGTAACTTCGTAGCCGATTGATGCATGTTTGATGAATGTTTTCAGAGTGTGTGGAAATAAAAATCCAGTCGATTTCTTTTTTGCTGAGTGCCTGCTGCGCACCCGAAAGCATTTTTATTTCACTGCCTTGAATGTCTGCGTGAAGAATATCTAAACGTTTGATGGAATGACTTTGCATCACTGAATCGACCGTGATCGTGGGGGCGTGCGTCGTGAAGCCCTTCCAGAGTTCCACGTCCATCGCTTCACTGGGTTGGTCAGAGATTGCGGCGTGGATGAAATCGCCCAGGAATCCATTCAGCTCAAAATTTCGCTGGCCCGCTTTCAACGCAGATGGAACTGGTTCGACCATCACAGCTTTGCCATTGGAGATTTCTCTAAGAAACCACATGGAATAGTAGGCCCAAAAACTGCCGAGTTCGATCATCTTTGCGTCGTTGGGTAGCCGCTTCAGGACCTCGTGAAAAACACGTTCTTCTTGCGGTTCATGGATGCCACGAAGTCTTCTTATGACCTCGACATTGTAGTCACCATAGTGAGTGCCGCAGTAGGTCCGCAGACCGTTGTGCATGATCTGGATGGCCTCGCCACCGTCTCCGTCAGTTTCACCGGCGCGGTCGACTCTTGGCATGTCGTCACAGTCGTGACAAAATGTGGCCAGTTCAACGCGTTGTTGATCAATCTTGGACAAGCTCGATTCATTCATGGGTTAAGATCTGTCCAATGCGTTCGAAAACTGCGGAAGCGTGAGTTTGTTGGAGTGCTGTATTTTGGCTCAACCACTGTTGGTTTTGGGATTGAACATTCTGCAGCGAACAAGATTTGGCTGCTTGGATCACTTTGTCTGGGGCGTGATCGTAGTTGGCCGGATCGACCCACTTGGCGCCACTCAATACGCTGTCGGCGGTTGTGGGGTGAGCTTGGTAAATAGGAATGCAGCCTGCGATAACCGCCTCCACAAATTTTTCAGTGAAGTAATACGGCGAGCACATGTTTTCCAAGCAAACGGCAGCTCGATACTTTTTTTGCAGGGTGCGTTTTTCGTCAGCTGGCCAGTCTCCAAGAATTTCCCCCTGATAGTTTTTAGGGGCAGAAGGCAACGAGAACAGCCCACGCCGATAGGTCTTCCAGCTGGATCGTCCGAAAAGATCCACTCCTGAATGAGTGATGAAGCGATTGCGATAGGCGATTTCAGCGTGGCGTTTTCGGGGCGATCCACCATGATTGGAAACGATTGCAATGGCTCTGTCATTGCGGTCACTGCCTATGTTCATCTGCAAAGGTTGGAAATGCGTGATGTGCGGCACGCGATATCGTTCGTCATCATGTGCATGGAACAAAAATTCACTTGGCTGTAAGCGATTGCGAGATTTCGGCCAGGTGCCATCACCTATGTGCGGAAATTGACAAGCCGGTTCGCAGCAATACCAAGCCTTGCGTCGTGGAAACGAAAATAATTCGTCATGCGGAGCCCACTCACACAGTAAGGCGTCCGCTTTTTCTGTCGGAATTGCAGTGGAAAAGATTGCTGTGTCGGTTTCGTGATACTTTTGAAAAGGTGAGATCAAGCGAACTTTTAGCTTTGCCGAACTGTGAGCAGTCATGTTGCAGGCTCCAAACGTTCACACAGAATTTCGTAAATTTCATGGGGAAGCGTGGCCGTTTCAAATCCACTGGGCTTTGCAAAGTAGACTTGCGGCAACAGCAGCATGGCCAGCCGGCGAGCGATTCGAAGCCCAAGGCGAAGTCGGTTACGCGTCATTGCTGCGACTGTAAGGTAGGCTTTGACAATTGTTTGCCGAAGGCCATTGGGAAGGTGGTTTTGTCGCCACATTTCAAGCACCTGCTTGATCCTCAGCGACGAATCATTCACATTGAAAAGCAGGAATTCACACTCCATGAAATACTGGCCTTCCCATGTTTGTTGGTTTGCCTTGCTGCCCAGGTTGTTGACATGAATTGAACCTTGAGCAAGTCGTGTCAACCTTGAATCCAAGAGCTGTGCTGACAGAGAATTCGTGATTCGATCATTTTCCGATCGACGAATGAATACGTCTGGCTCTGTGTCAACGATCTTGTCATAGCAAAGGTTCTGCAGAAGTGCCCGAGTGTGTAGGTCGGAATCATCTCCGTACATCACACTTTCATTGAACCCATTCAGTTTCAAAAGTGATTCACGACGCCAGATTGGTGACGATGTGTGCCAAGGGGGATCGGAGCGCAAGAAACGATCAAGATCGCTGTCAGCGTGTTCAAGAGTATTCCATAGAACGTTAATGTCACCGGGCTGATGATGAAACAACATCACCGGAAAGACAGCGAAGCATGAATTCGGTTTGTCGTCCATCCAGTTCACGCGTTTTTTGAGTGCCCATTGGGCAACGAAGTCATCGGAATCGACAAAGATTACGTATCGTCCGCTGGCTTTCTGCAGACCAATATTTCGACAGCGAGATGGCCCCTTGATTCCATCGGTACGTTGCCAAAATTGGATTCGTTCATCCTTGAACTTTTGAATCTGATTCCATTGGTCATCAGATGAACCATCGTCAACGACGATCGCTTCCCAGTTCTGAAGCGTTTGTTCTTGTAGCGATTGCAGTGTGAACTGAAGCAGATCCGCTCGGTTAAAATGCGGGATCACAATCGTGACTTCTGGCGTCATGATGAGTGCGTTCTGGCTCGGAACAGTGTTCGCATGAATCGCTTGAATATGCGAGCCGGTAAACTGGCAGCAAGTCGTCGGTAATCCAATCGCCATCCCACTCGTTTGGATGGATGCATGACATTGATGAAAGCCGTCTTTGGCAACGACAGCAGATTATGAGGCCATAAATAGGC
>CAYTUE010000107.1:11045-13472 GCA_964441085.1 uncultured Planctomycetaceae bacterium | reverse complement strand
CGTACCGGGCGAAGCCGCTCCAGAGATTCCTGCGCCACTGACAGAGGATGCAAGCATCAGTTTCGACACTGCACCGATCGCTCGATTCGAACAGCCATCAAAACCAGAGGAAATCGCAGTCGATGACTTCAAGACGCTACCCACGCCAGAAGTTTTGACGTTGCAGCCCCCTGTCGCCAGCGAGCAGAAGATGCTGAATAAATTAGTCGCCACCGAAAAACGGAAACTGCAATGGAAGAATTGCAGGGAATCTTCCATTGCAGGCATGTTCATGAGCAGAACTCCAGACAGCAAATAACAGGTCGCTCCCTAGAACGCAGGAGTGCCAGCACGAAGCTGACACTCTCACAGATTAAACACCGGCCTCGATTAGGTTGGTGTGGTTGGTAGGAAAGTCGCCAATAATCTTTGGCGGCAAGGAACTCTATCTCCCGGTTCAAACACGGACGTTTTAGTCATGAAAAAACAATACTCTTCCATCCTCGCCGCCGTCTTGCTGACGTCATGTCTTTCGGGGTGTACCTCACTACTCGCACCGATACGCGGCATTCCTGTTCGCGAAATCCCTGGCCAACTACTGGGTGAACGTCGAGCTGACTACACTCAAGTGCCTTTGGCACTGTTGAGAATGGAGCAGCCCGAAGATTACCTGCTGGACAAGGGTGATATTCTGGGCATCTACATCGAAGGAGTGATGCCTCCTCAGAATGGCGAGGATCAACCAGTATCGATTCCTCCAGTGCACTTCCCGGAAGCTGGAAGTGATCTTCCACCCGCTGTTGGTTTCCCGATTCCAATTCGGGACGACGGGACGCTGCCATTGCCATTGGTCGCGCCACTCGATGTCCGTGGTAAGACGCTGACCGAAGTCGAACAAATGGTTCGAAAGGCGTTCGTCGACGACGAGAAAATTCTCCAGAAGGGTCGTGACCAGATTCTTGTGACTTTGATGCGTGAACGAACCACTCGAGTTGTCGTGATTCGAGAAGACGACGGCACCAATGCGGCAATTGCAGGTGGCAGCCGACAATTCGGAAACGCTCAGGAAATCATCAGCGGAACGGAACGCCAGGGAACCGGCTACACGCTGGACATGCCCGCCTATAAAAACGACCTGATGCACGCTCTTGCAGAAACGGGTGGACTCCCAGGACTGAACGCGAAAAGCGAAATCAAGATCATCAAGGGGGGACATATGGCTCCGGCAGAACGCCGTGAAATGATGCTGCAAATGTTTATGAATGCCGGGGATAAATGCGAATGCTGGACTGAGCAATGCGGTCAGTGCGACGTATGTGAAAACGGTGCTCACGATGATCAAAACCCATTCAGTATCACGATTCCCTTGCGAGTTCGACCAGGTGAAATGCCCAACTTCTCGCCTGAAGATGTGGTACTGGAAGAGGGTGACATCGTCTTCATCGAAGCTCGAGACACTGAGGTGTTCTATACTGGCGGCTTGCTGCCAGGTGGACAATACCCACTGCCGCGAGATTATGACCTTGACGTAATTGGTGCCATGTCTGTTGCTGGTTCCGGAATCGGCGGGGCTGGACAGCGCGGTGGTAGCGGAGTCGGACCGGGCGTTATCAGCGGTGGATTTGGGGGAGCGACACCAACTCAGTTGTACGTCGTTCGCAAAGGGCCGTGCGGTCAGGAGTTCACCATATCAGTAGACCTCCAAGCAGCGTTCAATGATCCGAGCCAACGAATTCTGGTGCAGCCTGGAGATACATTGATTCTGCGATACAAGCCGCACGAAGAACTGTTGAACTTCGGACTGATTACCTTCTTCACATTCGGTGTGAGTGAACTGTTCGACTAAGGCTTTGCTAGGACACCGGCTCCGAATCGCAAAAGACTTTTAGCTGGACAACACCATATTCTGTAGGCGGCTGTTGTTTACTTCGGGTGTTTTGGTGGTACGGATTTGATTTTGTCGGGATTGATGCCGAGGTCGGCGAGTCGTTTGCATCTGGTTTTCCGGTGTGACTTGCTGGCCTAGGCGTTGCGACGAGCGTAGTCGCTTTGACGCGAGGCTTCTTCCGCGTAAAGCTGCCTAGGACGAACGCGAAGGGGCTGTCGGCTTCCGCGGTCACTCGATTGAAGGCCGTCTAGGAAGATGAATATGCCGAATGATCGAAGCGATCGCTGGTGGGGAAATGGTACGTCTCTCAATGGGCTGATGGCATTCATAGTAACGTTCGATCCAACGACAACGCAGGCCGTGCGGACGATGAGAAACGCCAGTGCCTGCTGGCTTGAATCGGAGCCACAGCCGAAGGAAAGCAGGAGCTCGCCGCAGTTGTCGAAGACGAATGGAAACGATCGAGCAACCGTGATGTGTGTGGTACCAAATTTTCAGTGCCAAGCGTTCATTCCCCAGCCATGAAGTGGCGAATTGATGTCGCCATGGGCGTCAGCCCA
>CAYTUE010000107.1:0-10945 GCA_964441085.1 uncultured Planctomycetaceae bacterium | reverse complement strand
GGGCTTTGCGTGTCTTTTGATCTTCCGATCCACGGGTTTGCACCCGTGGCTACAGCATGCCGTCCCTTTGGGACTCACGGGCTTGCGCCCAATCGTTACGTGGAAGTCGATAGTGAATCAGTTGGGGCTATCATCTGGGACGCTTCAATCACCAGTAACCGTAATGTGTGTGGTACTAGGTGTTCAATACCAAACGTTCATTCCCCAGCCATGAAGTGGCGAATTGATGTCGCCATGGGCGTCAGCCCATGGAACAAAAATGAATGCGAAAACGTCAGCCCCGAAGGGGCGACAGGAGCGATCAGACCGCAACTCCTGTCGCCCCTTCGGGGCTTTGCGTGTCTTTTGATCTTCCGATCCACGGGTTTGCACCCGTGGCTACAGTATGCCGTCCCTTTGGGACTCACGAGCTTGCGCCCAGTCGATAAGTGGAAGTCGCTGCGTGGAAGTCGCTGCGTGGTAGTCGACCAGCAGAAGTTCGCTACGTAGTAGCCGAGGAGGCGATCTGCCTGGTCCTATCCGTGAATATTCCTAGCCAATCGCCTTAGCCACGGAGTGGTTGCGTCACTCTGTTCCACGCTGAGTGTCCACAGGCTTGCTCTTCGTGACGACCGGTGATCATCAGTCGCCTTCGATGGTAATGTTGGGGTCGTGTTTTAGAAATTCGACGACTTCTGGATCGACGTCTTCCTTGATGGCGTAACTGCCTTTTGCCCATCGCAGTAAATCCACGTCACGACAGCGATCACTGCAAAATGGGAACGGGTGGTTTTCTTCTTTTGCGACGAAGCCTTTGCGGCAAACAGGGCATTGAATTGCTTGAATCATCAGACTTCTTTTCTGTTATTCGTCGGGTTCGTTACTCACAACCGTGTGCAGTATATAAAAACGAATGAAACAGAAGCACCGTGGTTCGCCCACAAATTTCAAGACAAGCGTCTTTGGATTTCTTCACATCGACCGGCAGGCGACCACAGCGAACTGTCGCCCATGCAAATGCCTGACTGAGCCACGTGGCGCTGGGTCAGGCAAACAGAACAACATTTTCCTGTCGTTCTGATTGCAGCGTTTGTTCGGGCCAGCTAGGCGGGACTTTTTGCGGGCACACAATCGTCATATCTGTTGTGGTCATATCTTGTCCCCCCGGATTCCCCCAGGGGATCATATTGCCTCAACGAAAAACCCCCCGGTGATGTTTCGCAACCTACGTTTCCAAAATGCAACATGTAGCTTCTTGGAGTCACCGATGTGATGCTGCCTTTGAAGCTGTTTGTTGTTTGGCCGACGTGACTCAATCCCAATTACGTCGGCGACCAGTACCCAAGCGGGCGAGATCAATCGCCGAAGCCCCTCTCACATTGATCAACTTATCTCCCAAGCGACAACTGCCATGACAACAAGTCCCCCAACTCCCGAATCGTCGGACGAATCGTTTCAAGAAGCTCGAAGAACATTCCGTTTTTCTAAGCCTCGAACAGATGCTGGGTCTTCGACAGATTCAGCACCTGTTGCTGTTGCCGATCCTGCTGCAGCATCGATCGCCAAACCTGCAACAACTCGCCCTCGTGGTCGTTTTCTGATCGCCCTGTTGATGCTTGTTGCTTGTGGATCAGGTCTCTTTACGGTCTGGGACAACCTGCTTCGTTACAAAGCCTACGGAGTTGTCACTGGGAAAATTGTCAATGTGTCTGCACCAATTGATGGAGTGCTTCAGTACGTGCATGTGCGAGAAGGTGATCATGTTCGACAAGATAGCCGCTTGGCGACTGTGTTTGATTTGACCTACGAACAACGATTGTCTCGAGTCGAAGATGAAATCGCTGTCGCCGAAGCCGATCTGCATGCTCAGTTGGCCAAGGTTCGCTGGGAATCACACGTTCAAGAAACAGAAATCACTCGTTCTCTCGCAGACTTTTACGAAGGTGCAGGAGCCGTTCACGAACAAGAAGGCACGCTCGCCGTCATTCGCAACGAACTGAAAAGAACGCAACAACTCATTGTCAACAACGCGGCCAAAGAAAACGAATTCGTTAACCAAAGCATCCAAGAATCCGCCAACAAGGATAAGTTGGCCGCTGTCGAAAATGCTCTGTCTGTATTGAAAGAACGAGCGGAAAAGGCGGCAGACGCTCCTCGTCTTGGTGCAGAACAAATCAAACCACTTGTCGCCAAAGTCGATCTATTACTGAATGAAACCAAACGCATTCGACAATGGATTGCTCAAGGAGATCTTCGCTCTCCTGTAAATGGCACAATTCTTTCGCGACATCGTCCCGCTGGCGAATGTATTCGCAGCCACGAAACTTTGTTTTCATTGATGGAAGAATCGTCGCTTGAAATCGAACTCTTTTTGCCTCAAGAAATGACTGCAACATACGACGTGGGTGACACTGTCGAACTGCGAATCGAACCGTTTGAAGAGTTGGTTCCGTGCGAAGTGGTCAGCATTGGCAGTGAGCACCGTCAGCCACCTGCCAACATCGAAGTGTTTTATCGCAAGTCCGTGAAACTGTTGCCGGTCAAAGTTAAGCCTGCAGCCAAGTTCATGAACGACCGGCGAATGTCTGTTGGGGCCGTCGCCAAGCTGCCTCATTTCAAATTTAGAAGCTAAGTGAAAGAAGTGATCATTCTGGGCCACCGGTGGTGATCGGATCGTAGCAACCACAAAAACAGATCTCTGATAGCGTCTATCTACCAATTGGAAAAGACAATCATGACACATCAAACCGTCATCATCGTTGACGATCAAACGACATCACACCAGACCATCGAAACCACATTAAATGATGCTCAGTTAACTGGCATCTTCGTGGATAACACCACCGATGCGTGGCAACTGATTGAAGAAGAAGACGTTTCTTTAGTTCTGTTGCGAGGCGTCGGGCGGGAACTGGAATCAGAAGAACTGTGTCGGAAAATTCGGACTCGCAAGACCGCCGAACAATGCAGTGTGATTATCATTCTCACCGAAGACGATTTGGCCGAAGCTGCTGGATTCCTGATCGCTGGCGCAAATGATTTACTTGTGGAACCGTTTGAACCACGAGAACTCAGAATGCGAGCCGTGATCGTGCCCGCGGATCAGGTTCGTCGAATCGATCAAGCTCACGTTGTAAACCAAGGCAAGGGGCCAAAGCTCATTGTCCCAGAGTTCAACCCGCAAACTCTGCAAATGGACTTCGGCTTTCGTCAACATGAAGTTGCGGCATGGGAAGCCAATCCTGATGTTCGCAAGATTGCTCTTGATACCATTTACGCCTGTCCAGAATGCGAATCGATTGCTTCGTTCCGACCGGGCTGCGGATCATGTGGTTCGGCATTCTTGGAAAAGGTCGACTTGATTCACCACTATGCTTGTGCTCATGTCGGGCCGGAAAGCGAATTCCGACCACACGGTGCATCCAGCTTGTCGTGTCCCAAATGCCGAATGAAAGACTTAGTGGCTGGAGCCGATTTTGAACTCACCGAAGGCTGCCTGATCTGCCCCGACTGCAATGCTTTGTCGTCGGAACCGGTGATGGTTGGACACTGCCTTTCTTGCCAGCACCGCTTTCCTAAAGCAAGTGCAAAGATCATTACGGTGTACGGCTATCAGTTTGGACGATCGGGAGCTCAAGCCATTGTTCCCGCCCCGAACTATCAAACCATTAATGGCCGCACTGATAATGGCCGCACAGAGTCTAACGATTCTTCAAACACTTAATGGAAACCGAATCGTTTTTTCGTATCGGCTTCAAGTGGAACATCTTGGACTGACACATTGTCGTTCGAGTTCACAGCATAGACACACTTTGATCAGATGATCAGGGAGGGACTGGTTCAATGGATTTTCATCTTGCTTCAATGAATCTGGGACAGCAACAAGACGCGACGACGCGTAGTGTCGCGGCAAATGCCAAGCTGTTAGATGTTCTTAAGGTGGCTCAACAATCCAAAACATCTTACCTGTTTGTTCACGATGCTGCCAAACATCCGATCGGCGTGCTTGCGACGGACGATGTGATTCGACGAGTCACTTCTCCAAGTCCTCATGAAACTCAGCGTTGGATGGACATGACCGTTGAAGCTATGCTGCCCGGACGATTGGAAGCTCCGGATCCCCTTGATACTTCTGCGAAGAAAAACAGTTCCTCTTCAGATCGCCTTCACGAGTCACTCACTCAGGTTTCAAGCGATGGACAACTGTTAGGCGTCATGACAGGCAATGACGTTCTTGTCAGTTGGAGTTCAGTGCGAAATACTCTTGCAGCGTCTCAAGGAGACGGAGTCACCGGCTTGCCCAATCGGGCCACCTTTAACTACCACCTTGAGGCAGAATGCAATCGAGCAGCACGCGAAGGAACACCATTGGCCGTTTTGCTGGTTGATCTCGACTTCTTCAAACAGATCAACGATGAACACGGCCATTCTGCGGGTGATACGGCTTTACGAATTGTGTCAACCGCCATTCGCCGTTCACTTAGATCGTATGATTTGGTGGCAAGATTTGGAGGAGACGAATTCGCGATCATTTGTAGTGGATGTCGCCTAAACGAAGTCGACATTGTGATGAAACGCATTCGAGAAACCGTGATGGGACTAAATGCCAATCCGGAAATCCCCGGCCCACTTCCGTCGATTTCCGTCGGGGCTGCCGTCGCATTTGATGTTCAGTCTTCATCAATGAAACAGAAGCTGATTGATGACGCAGATGAATGTTTGTACGCCGCAAAGCGAGTTGGACGGAATTGTGGATTCAAAAAAGAAATGCACCCGATGGCTCCTTCAGCCCCCGTCTTTGTTCCAGACGACTTTGCCAATTCAGAACGCATTGAAGCCATTTTAATGGGACAACAGCACGATGTTAAATAACTGGGCATACTGGGTCGCCGGAATGCGAACCGACGAAATGTTGCTGGTGCTGGGGTTTCTGCTGCTGGTAGATGCTCCACGCTATGCCTACAGCGTTTTGATGATGGCATTGGTCGATTGCTTTCGAGCACTCGGTGGCAAACCGTTGCCTGGACCGGGTGTTTCAGGAAACAAGTACCATCCCACCGTGACCGCGATTATCGCTGGCCATAATGAAGCAGAAACAATTGCTGAAACCATTCTGTCGGTGATTCCGTTGTACGACAGACTGCAAATTATTGTTGTCGATGATGGTTCCACAGATGGAATGGCAGACGTTGCCAAAAAAGTGGCTCGCCAACACAGCAATGTGATCGTGCTGACTCGAACTCAACGAGGAGGAAAGTCTTCGGCGCTGAACATGGGACTCCAGCAGGCAACTGGCGAAGTCGTTGTCACAATCGACGCCGATTCTCATCTCAGTGAAAACTCGATCAGTGAACTCATTCAGCCTCTTCAAGATCCAAACGTAGCTGCCGTGTCGGCTTCTGTTTTAGCGTGGAACCCGTTCCGCAATCTTTGTACTTGGTTACAAGCATACGAATACCGCCAAACGATCTTTTTAAGCCGAATGCTACGAGGTCGCATGGGAGTTCTTGGCATTGTGTCAGGAGCTTTTGGAGCCTTCCGAACTTCTGTACTGAAACAGCTGAAAGGATGGGATGTTGGTCCAGGTGAAGACGGAGACCTTGTGCTAAGAATTCGCAAAGCCGGATTTGATGTTAAGGTTGCATCCTACGCAAACTGCTTCACAAATGTTCCCACATCGTGGGTCAGATTGTTTTGGCAAAGATGTCGCTGGGACCGCACTGTGATTACATTTGAATGCCGCAAACACGGCGATTTGGCTCGACCATTTCGGGCCAACTTTCGGTGGTCGAACCTAGCGTTGATTCTAGAACGCTGGATCTTTAACGTGGTGTGCGTTTACACGTTTTGGCTATATGGGCTTTGGGTGCTGACGGCCTATCCAGACAGTTCGTGGAAGCTGTTGCTATTACTGTACCTGTGTGGCCTATGCGTGGAATTTCTTCAGGCTCTGGGGCTGATTTTTTACTCCGACCGACCGTGGAAAGACCTCAAGTTGTGTCTGGTTCTTCCCTTCTATCCGGCCTACCAAGTGTTTATGAAAGCTGTCAATTTGTTTGCCCTGACGTCTGAAATCTTCTTTCGAGATTCCGGGGACGACAATTTTGTACCGGAAAAAGTGCGAGTCGCTACGTGGAGATGGTAACAGGAGAGATCGCAAAATCGCATGGCGTTTGAACGACTGCCTACCATCTGATACTTCTCTCTAGTTTCTGCGATGCGACCGTGGCCCGAATTCCGAGTGGTTAGTTGCCATTCAGGCATTCAGCAACAAGACAAATTTGGCTGCCGATATGAACGATACCAACGGTGTCTGCTGAGAGGTACGGGTGGACAGCTCGCCACTGCAAAACAACAGAAGATTACGACTTCAGATCACAGGGAGCCCTTGAATTTCATATGGAAGCAGCAAAGATGGTGAATCGGTAATCTTCCTCCAGAAACGCCCACCACGTAAAACCATCTTTAAAAACGGGATTTCACATGAATCGTTTTGTTTGTCGACTCACTCTCCGGAAGGTCACTGTCTGTCTCGCGACTTTCATCCTTCTTTCTGGATTGGTATCCCCGTCCCATTTGGTGGCCGCAGACAAGCCCAACGTGATTTACATTCTCGCCGACGATTTAGGCTATGGAGACCTCTCGTGCTATGGGCAAGAAAAATTTGAAACTCCCAATATCGATCGACTTGCCAGCGAAGGTCTGAAGTTCACCAATCACTATTCTGGCAACACTGTTTGTAGTCCGTCTCGTGCCGTTTTGATGACGGGCCAGCATTCTGGGCGATGTTACCTTCGAGGCAATCTTCCCCGTGAAACTGGAGCTGCATTAGATCCCCAGCTCACCATTCTTCCTGAAGTCTTCAAAGCTGCTGGCTATAGCACGGGCTGTTTTGGCAAATGGGGACTTGGGCCAACGAATCTCGACACAAACTCAAACCCGCTTCAGCACGGAATCGATGAATTTTACGGTTGGAAGTCTCAGTTCATCGCCCACACTTATTTCCCATCCAGCGCTGTGCACAATGGTAAGGAAATTCCTCTGGAAGACGGAACCTTTATCCATGATCAGATCATGGATCACGCTCGAACCTTCATTCGAACTCATGCAGAAAATAAGCAGCCGTTCTTTTGCTATATCCCCACTGCAGTTCCTCATGCCGCCATGCATGCCCCAGCCGAACTTCATTCTAAGTGGAGAAAGAAACTGCCTCAATTCGACAGCGAGATCGGCAAGTATCGCGCAGGCGACGTGGAAGAATGTCCAGACGTGATCAATCCTATCGCAGGGTTTGGAGCCATGATGGAAAACCTCGACAACGAAGTCGGAACGATCCTCGATCTTCTAAAGACATTACAGATTGATGAAAACACAATCGTGATGTTCAGCAGTGATAACGGAGCACACCAAGAAGGAGGCCACAACCCCCAGTTTTGGAATTCAACAGGGGGGCTGCGAGGCCATAAGCGAGATATGCATGAGGGAGGAATTCGAGCTCCTCTTTTGGTTCGTTGGCCCGGAACTGTCGAGCCTGGAACAACGTCTGAACACATCAGCAGTTTCCAAGACATGCTGCCAACATTCGCTGAACTCACAGGACAACCTGTGCCAAGCCCCTGCGATGGAATTTCAATGCTACCCACATTGAAGTCTGAAGCAGATCGACAACAGCAGCACGAATTTTTGTATTGGGAATTTTGCAAAGGCAAAGCTCAAAAAGTCTTCTCTATTGCGATTCGCAAACAGAATTGGAAAGCCTTTCAACAACGCGGAAAACCCATGGAACTTTTTGATCTTAGTAAAGATCCGTTCGAAAAAAATAACGTCGCCAAAAAACACCCGCAAATCATCAAGCAGATGAAGGCAATCGAAAAAGATTCTCACTTCCCTCTTCCAAGTCAGAAATAGTCAGCGTGATTTCGTCCTTCCGCACCCGCGCTGACGTATGAAAAACAGACAACGCCCACGGTGACCATGTTTGGTTGCCGTGGGCGTTTTTCGTAGATCGCAAATCAAACCACTCGTATCAGATGACCACCTGCCCAAGCAGAAGGTCTTTCATGAGAAACGCGATGCACACTGGGGCGATGCACACTACCAAGACGATCGTCCGCCACTGGTTCCAGCTCGCCGGCTTAGCCGCACTTTGGTGGAGGGCCGTCAATCACTGGTAACAACGCCGATTGTTCGGGTTCCGTTTCCATGGACACTGTCTGCAGATACGGAGCTGCCGTTTCCGTATGGTCGTGGCCTTTGTAGACCCCGAAATCATTAAACAGATAGCGCTTCGCCAATCGGTAGTACAAGTTCTTTTCGGGAATCTCGTGTCCCGGATGATACTGAGACGTTCTGGGCTTCATCGCTTCCAATTCCGCCATCGCTGTTTTACGAGCGGTCGAATCCTTTGCCGTGTGTTTGTCGACCACTTTTTTCAGTAGGTCGGGACGTTCTAGCACAATGCAGCCTCGAGTCGTCTGTTGAGACACTTCTCGAAAGTCTTGCAGAAATTCTGATTCCGTAAACTTGTCGAAGAGAGTTCGTTCATCGTCTTCTGAACCGTGAATCGATTCCTTCGAAAACTGAACGATCGGACACGGTTCAATGTCACCCCACGGATTGATGTGATGACTGATCCCGTTTGCCGCTGGGCATAAAGCTTGACCGTCTCCGTCGTAGTACGCGTCGACAATTACGATGGGTTTCTTGGCTCGCATATCCACCACAAACTGTCGGGCCCGACGCTGCTGTTCGGGAGTCAAACACAAGTCAGGACTCGCATCAGGCCCCATCGGCCGATAAACATGAAACCAAGTATAAAGAACGCCCATTTCAATCAGCCGGTCGATCCACTTTTCGGTTAACAAGTGATCGATATTTGTCTTGGCCAAAGACGTGCAAACGCCCGTCATGACTCCGGCATCAAGGCAGTTGTGAATTCCCTTCAATGTCTTGTTATACACGTCCGAACGTCCTCGACGCTGGTCGCTAATGATTTCGTTACCTTCTACACTGATCAAAGGAGTCACATTGCCAAGCTTCACCAAGCGTTCGGCTTTTTCCTTCGTAATAAACTGACCGTTGGTGAAGATTTGGAAATAGCAATCGGGATGCTGTTCGATGATGTCGAACAATTCCGGATGCATAAACGGTTCGCCGCCCACAATTCCAAAAAACACGTTCCCAGCCGCTTTGGCTTCGCGAATCAACTTGTTCATTGCCGTCAGATCGATGGTCTGCCGTTCGGAAGCCACATCAACCCAGCACCCCTGACATCGCAAATTGCAGCTATTGATAATCGACACATATAAAAAAGGAGGGAAGTACTGCCCCTTTTTCATGCGTCGCTTATGAGCAAAAACAGACTTGGTGCCTTTGACTCCCATGTTCCAAACAAGCTTCCAAAGCAGACGCTTGTTGGTCTCGGTCAACATTCGCCGAGCCATTTTGAGTGAATACATCATGAGAGAATTTTAGCCAGCAGAAAAATTTTGGATCGGCGATTAGATCATTCACCAACGCCCACGAAGAATGATTATCGCCAATCATGAGTCTGTTTCCCACCAGCCAGTGGAAATTCGTGACAGGGAATCGAAAAGTCCTTCGATTCTGACTCATCCAGCCGCTGGCCACGCGGCTCCCACTCACTCGGAATCCAAACACTGACTTGCCTTGTTCACGATCTCCCCGGCCGAATGCCGTTTCGAGCCCAACAAATGGTGAGAAACACAACACTTTGCTACGATCTGGGGTCAGTGCCGTGTCATAGGGCAACAGTCACATTTCAACAGTCACATCAGGCGAAACTGCTTCATGTTTAGCGGCGATTGAACGTTACGAAACCGTTTCATGGGCACAGCACGGATGCCGTTGTCTGATTTGCGTTATTCATTGCTTGCATCAGTTTCTGAATTCTCCTCAACCTCATCTTCATAGAACGTTTCCAGCATGAACCAAGCCATTGTCGACCCGGTTGAACTTCGTCGTTTTGCTCAAGCGTTAAAACGTTTCAATGAAAATCTGAATGACAACGCGTCTGCTCTGTCAGGGCAGTTGAACGGCTTAGCGCAAACGTGGCGAGACGCCGAGCACTTAAAATTCAGTGAAGACTTCACCAACAATTTGAAAGCGTTGGGACGCTTCGTAGAAGCCAACGAAAGCTACATCCCCTACCTGCAACGTAAAGCTCAGTTAATCGAAGACTACCTGCAGCAAGGTTGACAGTACCGTCGCTGCCTCAGCATTTCGTGCACAGAATGTTCACATCGTGAGCGTTGATCCGTGATGCACTCAACCATTCTTTCGGTGAGTTTCCATCTTCGATCGAACTCGCGGATGGAAATCAGTCCGGCATCAGACGTGATTTCACCTCTTCTCGCTGGATGATGACGTCCCGATCAATCAAATTTTGAAACAGCAATTGTTGCTCAGTCTGTTTTTGCATCAAGAGCCTCCGTTGTCGTCGAAAATTGTTGTCGGAAAGTGTTTTGTAATCATCACTTCCTACATACGAAGGCCGCTCTTCATTGGCACTTATGAATCATCCGGGCTAACGTCAACGATCACCGGGCCGCGGACGTGCGATTTGCAATTGGAAAGTCGGCGAGCAACTGCATTCTGGTGCATGCGATTGTTATCCAATTTGTCGATCGGGCTATTTGGAGCCACGAAATTGCAGGGTAATCCAAAACCGACCTGTCGAAGCATCATAGACACCATAAAGCTTGCGAAACCGTCCACCGATACCGAACAGAACGTCAGCTTGGACGAGAGAATCGTCGTCCGGAATCTCTACGTTATGCTCCCGAAGATACCGCAAAATTGCGTTTCGGTCTTGTATATTTGTGCCGTCCATTGATCTGGACACGTCAACATGCGAACAGAATGCATCCATGGATTCATGTTCAGTTGCGCCGACGATCATGAAAGTGCCACCACCATGAGGATGCTCGAAGCCACGATACACAGC
>CAYTUE010000106.1:2048-13770 GCA_964441085.1 uncultured Planctomycetaceae bacterium | reverse complement strand
CTTGCCCTCGCGAATTCAACAGCGTCAAACCAACCATTTTGCAAGTTGGAACAAAGGCCAATAAAAATTTGCCTCGTGTTGCTGCAGCACTCGAAGGGATTTCTTGTCAATTAGAGATCGTGGGACCACTTTCACCTTCAGACACAGCTGTTCTTGATCAACATTGTGTGTCCTACCGCTCGCACACCAGCTTGTCAGATGAAGATGTTATGCAGTTGTATCATGATTCTGATCTTGTGTGCTTTGCTTCGACACATGAAGGGTTTGGAATGCCGATTGTCGAAGCCCAAACCATGGAAAGAATCTGCATTACCAGCAACTGTTCGTCAATGCCTGAAGTGGCGGGGCAGGGGGCCGTGTTTGTTGACCCCTTTAACATTGCATCAATCCGTGATGGTGTTCTACGTGTACAAAATGATGCTGAACTTCGACAAAAAGTGATTTCGGCTGGAAGAATCAACCGTCAACGATTTCAGCCAGAACAAATCGGAGCCGCTTTCCGGCAACTTTACGAACGTGTTGGGCACGAACAAACGTGAAACATACTCAACGGTACCCGTTCACCACCACCTCGTCCAGCAGCCATCACAAGAAACCCCCAGTACCAAAGTGTGGTAATCTGAGACAGATTACTAACGTATGAAACGCTCAAATTCTGGGGACGCCAGAACCGGCTTCACTGGTCCTGTTGGGCGCAACTGCTCCGATCGACGGGTTCTGGGGCTGACAAAAGCGAAAAACTGAACTCTGCACTTGAGTTCACTCACTTTTGAAGCAACGATTTCAGTTACTTCAGATTATATTCTGAGGTAGCTGAAATCGTTTGTACCAAGTCGGTCCTACAAGGTAGACAGTTCGTGTTGCAAAGACTCTTTACCAAGCATCTGGGAAGCCCAAGCACAACCATATTGGTCATCCTTATCGCCCACCTTGGTATTCTGTGGGGCATGGGAGACTGGCTCTGGGGCCGAAAACACTACCAGTTTTTCCCGCTGGTCCTGCTGGCAGCAGGCGGTTTAGCATGGTTTCGCAAACCACAGCTTACGTTGAAGCAACCCTATCAATTTAGCTATCAATCGGCTTGGTGGGCGTTGGCAGCACTGGCTTGTTACGTACCAGCCATGCTCTTTTCCAGTAATTGGTTGGGATATTTAGGTTTCGTTTTGATGGCTTGGGCTTTGGTCAGCCTACTGACGAACGCAACCACAGCCAAGGAATTACGAGCACCTGTGTTTCTTCTGTTGCTGGCTCTTCCTTTGCCTTTGAATTTTGATCTGCAACTGATTATCCAGCTTCAAAAAATGGCCAGCGGGGCAGCAAGCAAGCTTCTGGATCTTGCTGGAGTTTACCACAATGTTTCCGGGGTGGCCATCATTACTCCTCATCGAAATTTTCTGGTTGAAGAAGCATGTAGCGGCATTCATTCTTTGTTTTCCGGTCTATGTGCGATGATTTTTCTGAGTGCCGCACTTCGTTATGGATTGGTGCGGATCATCATCAATAGCATTCAAACAATCTTTTGGGTGATTGTGGCCAACACCGCACGAGTCTTTGCTGTTGTTTACGCTTCGACTGCATTTCAGGTTTCGCTTGATTCGGGCTGGCGGCATGAAGCGTTGGGCATCGCCACCTACTCGACAGCATTGCTACTCGCACTTTGCACAGACCGTCTTTTTCAGTTCTTAGTGCCTTATGTCGGCAACCCCAACATAACAACGGAAACCGCTTACAGTAATTCCGATAATGCCCTACGACAGTTTCTGGAAACAATCGATGAATGGGTGGTGGCGTTTCGGAAAGCTGTTTCTCGTCCCCGTCTGTCATCGCAGTCTTCACGACTATTACTTGCATTCATTGTCTGTCTCGTCATCCTACCGCTTGCCGCAAGGAACTATGTCGTTGCTGGCAGAAAACTACTGGCTCCACAAACCGCAACTTCACCCCAAGAAACAGACTTATTTGTTGGAGCAATGAATGAGCTGATCACCCAAACCGACTCACTTCCAGCAGACCTTAACGGTTGGAAACTTATCGGAACAGAGCAGCTGACACGATCCGAAGAAGATCCTTTAGGGACAAATTCGAAAGTATTTCGCTACACAAGGCAGGGGCTAGACGTTCAGTTTTCTATTGATGGATATTACGACGCGTGGCACGATCTCGCTTACTGCTACACGGCTCTGGACTGGCAACTGAAAGACCAAAGGAATTTCCAAATCGGCAAGAACAACACTCATAGCACATCGCTATCAATGTTCCGAAACGATGGCCAAGCAATGGTTACCTACTTTTCTTGCTTTGACAGTCGTATCCATTCGATTCGCCCGGGCAATGCAACCATCGGCAGGATCAAAACCTTCAGCAATCTGTGGGACCGACTGGGAATTGACACACAAACAAACCCGTCTGATGCACTTCATCCGCCAGTTTTCCAAATACAGCTGGTATGCCAAACACCCGATGAATTACTGCCACACGAACTGGATGCCGTACGACAGCTTTTCGAACTCCTTTCTGAAACAACGATGAAGTCACTGCGGGAGAAGTCAGAATGAAGTTCTATCAATCGCTGACCCGCCGCATCCGTATGTCAGTCCACAGAATTCGTCCCAGAAGACTTCCAAGAATCTTCACTTTTCGCTTCTACTGGACAATTGCCTGCTTTCCATTCACATGGCTACGTCAATCATGGAAGAAGCAAAGAACCAGAGATTTACTACTTGGACTGCCAGCGGTGATGATTTTCGCAGGTATTCTTTACCTGCACATTCAAACTCGAACTCAGAAACAAGCACTCACAGCTGGCTATTTTACTGCAGCACAAGTCGCTATTTCCGCTAAAGATTTTACAACTGCAGAGTTTCTGCTGCGACGTGTCCTTGATCAAGGAGATACTCGAGTCAGCGATGCCAGATATTCCATGGCAGTTGTTCTTGATGAAACAGGACGTACCAAACGTGCGTCGAAATTGTTTCAAATGCTGGCACCTGATGATTCACTTGGTAATCGGAAGGCTCACCGCCGGCTTGCTCTGATTCTTTCCAATCAGTTGTCACCGGATTCCAGCCCCGAATATCTTCGTAAAACCCAATGGCACCTGAAGGCTTCAGGGAAGGATAGTTCACCAGAATTTGCCATCGCATGGGGTCGATACTACCTGACCATCGGAGATGCTGAATCTGCCAAGCCCTACCTAAGAATGGCTGTCGAAAAATTCCCAGAACTTTGGCAAGTTCTGGCTAAAGTTGAACTCACCACAGGAGATGTGGAAACTTCAGTGATCAGCTTCCAAAAGGCGTCGAATCATCTTAGAAAACAGCTCGTCCAAACTCCTCATGATGTTTCAGTTCGTTCTAACTACGCAAACATTCTGATGAAGCTGGGACAGTTTGAAGATTCGCGACTTGTCCTTGAAGAGGGCATAAAAGCAAACCCCGAAGGGCCTTGGAAACGTCTTCTGGCTTCCGTGATGGTGAATTTTCATGACGTGAGAGCATCCAAAGGGGCATCGATTTCAGAGCTGCTGGGGTACCTAGGCGAAGCACTCACTTATGATTCAGAATTTAGTCCTGCTTTGGAACGCCTGATTTCCTATGCAACCGCAGATGTCAAAGGGAATGTGGAGCTTAAGACAATTCTTGCCCAAGTGCTGGCCGGAGGTAACCAACACGCAATGGCTCATCTGGCAATGGGCAACTTGTGTTGGATTGAAGGAGACCATGAACAAGCAATGATTCATTTCGAGATCGGGATTGAACTTCGTGAAGACGTACCTGTTTTATTGAACAACCTAGCATGGATGGTTGCTCACGACAGTCAGTCGCCCGACCTACCGCGAGCGATGGGGCTAATCGAAACAGCACTCAGCCACTCTCCCAAAGACGCTCGATTCCTAGACACCCGTGGTACCATCCACATGCTTCAAGGAAGCTGGAAACTGGCAATGACAGACTTCGAAAAATCGGTATCTGGCGTGTCCAACAAACAAGCAGTTCACCTGAAGCTGGCAAAAGTTTACGACCACTTGAACATGCATGACATTGCAGAACAACACCGAGTACTATCGCAGCCTCCCGCGACAGCCGATTCAGAACAAGACTGAAAAAAGTCCTCAAACCGTCATGAAATAACAAGGTTCACGTATCGCAGGGATCTGTCGCATTCTTTATTTCATTCTGAATGTAACACGGTCATCCGCCCGTGATAAACTGACACCATGAATGCAAAAAGCACTTCTCGACGGAAGCAACGAGTACTTATTTGCACCGACTGGTTCTCTCCTGGAATGCGTGCTGGCGGACCAATCCGAAGTTGCGTGAACTTAGTCAATTGCATCTCCTCTGAACTGCGACTGAGCATCCTGACTGGAGACCGAGACCTAGGGAGCCAATCTCCTTATCTAGGTACGAGACCTAGTCGCTGGAATAACTGGCAAAACAAGGCCAGTGTGTTGTATGCGTCTCGCAAACAGCACACTCTGGGAGCCTTCTATCGCACCTTAACTCGGCTAAGACCTCAGGTCGTCTACCTAAATAGTATGTTTTCACTGTTTGGAACGCTGACCCCGCTTTTCATCATCACGTTCACTCGTTCGAACGCCAAGGTTGTGCTTGCGCCCCGGGGAATGTTGAAGTCAACAGCCTTAGCAAACCGTTTGTATCGAAAGTCAATCGCGCTCTTTCTACTCAGATGTCTGCGAATTCAACACCGAATTCACTTCCACGCAACTTCGATCGATGAAGCTGATGAAATCCAAACACACTTTCCCGGAGCAACCACCACTGTCCTTCCGAACATTCCTGTATCGCCTCTGAAACAACTTGCCGTTCAACAAGAAGCAAAAAAAACGGGATCTGTCCGTCTGGTATTTGTAGGACGAGTTCATCCGATTAAAAACCTGCATCTTGTCCTAGAATTTCTTGAACAAGCAGACTGCCAAAGCGAATTGAATGTCATCGGCCCGTCCGAAGATGTTAACTACGACCAACATTGTCGACGTTTAGCGACGAAAATTGAGCACAAGTGCCAAGTGCGTTTTCACGACGCATGTTCCCCTGATGAAACCTTGCAATGGATGAGGAATTCCGACTGCCTTGTCCTTCCCACCGAAGGAGAAAATTTTGGGCACGCAATTTTTGAATCATTGGCTATGGGAACTCCTGTCTTGATCAGCAACCGTACGATCTGGAGAAATCTACCAGAAGCATCAGCAGGCTGGGACCACCAACTCGAAGACCCTCAATCGTTTATCGAGTCCATTGAATTTCTGGCATCCATGACGGAAATTCAACATTCAGAGTGGCGAAAAGGAGCACTCTTGTTTGCACAGAAGTACTTTCATGCCAAGCATTTTTCCGATCAGTACATAGAGCTGCTTCGTGCTGAAGATGGTTAATCAATACGTTGCCGATGCCTCACTTCTAAGCTCGACACAACTTGCCTACTATCACAACAGCAGACTTACTCAGTTTTCTTCCCGATCAACTTTCGCTACCGCTCTTTGGGGCAACTGTCTCATGGCAAGTTTAGAATCACCGCAACCTTCGAATCCAAGTCCTCATTCAAACTCAGACCGTCAACGGTCTCTTCGCAAGTATTGCAACACAGAATATCACTCTGGCCGCGGCTTGTTCATGCGTTTGACTTGGTACTTCATAAGCTTGCTACTGTTAGAAAGCAGTTGGCTTATCGCAAACTGGCCCAAAAGATGGGTGCTAAAGTTATTTGGAGCAAAAATTGGTAAAGGGCTCGTGATTCACCCCAACGTCCGCATCAAATATCCTTGGAAACTTTCAGTCGGAGATGATTGCTGGATTGGCCGTGAAGTATGGATCGACAACCTAGACGAAGTGACGCTGGAATCAGATGTCTGCTTGTCACAACAAACCTACTTATGCACAGGCAGTCACGATCACTACTCACCAACATTTGAATTGAAAACTGGTCCCATTGTGATCGAACATGGTGCTTGGATCTGCTGCCGAGCTACGGTCTTGGGCCATTCTCGAGTCCCAAGATTGGCTGTTGTGCCCGCGAACACGGTCTTCAGTAACCATAAGGCAGATCGTCCATAGAGGTTCAAACAGACGGACGTTTTGACCTTCGCCGGCAACTCTGTGACAGAATCGATTGCGGAAACAGAAATCCGTGGGCCGACCCGATTGGCCGACCAAGTTGATCATCACCCGAAGCATCAGCGAAATCGGCGAACCCAGAGCCCACCCGCGCCACTCAACGGATTCCTTGCTCACACTTCGAGTGACCAAAACGGCTGAGCGATTCAACTCAAACATTCTTGCCTGACAAAGCACGAGGATCTTGGAGAAGTCGGCTGTGTTCATTGATTCCTGATCACAGAAACGTAACACTCAAGACACAATTTCCGTATTTCGGACTGTGATTTTTAGGTTCAGTGATGTCAGACGCTTCCACATCTTCAGCCCCAACAGATCCAAAAAAATTGTTGGCTCGAGAACTTTGGGCTCGATTGGCCAAAAGTCGACCAGGACCGACGACGGAAGAATTGATCTATTTGGCTCGGTTTGTCCCACTGCTGTCGAAGTCCGCCATCAAAACGTTGGCGAGTCGGACCCTGACTCTGGATGAACTCAAAGAGCTCATCCAATATGTGCCCAAAGCAAAAGATCTTGCCATTAAAATGGCTCTGAAGTTGGGTGCTGACGCGCTCACCGAAGAGGACATGAGATTTTTGTTCACGCAGTCTAAAGCATCCGACATTGGTAAGGCTCTCCTCAAAAAATACCCGAACGACGCCAACATCGGGCTCATCGAACGCACCACCGATGAACTCAGCGAATACATCGACAAGATGAAAAAGCAAGAACCTACCAAAACTGTGCTACGAGAAATCGACCGTAAACTGTAATCGACAAATAAAACCACAGGTTTGATCAATCAAAGATCACTCGGTGATCATCAACGGTCGCTGCAGAATTCATAAAGCTCAACGGACACCGTTGAGCTTTTTTTGTGCGCGGTGAAAGGGGAGGGAATTCGCAAATTGCGAACCACAAATGGACGAGCGATTGAGAAACCGCAAATCGAAACGAATTTCTTGTGTGCCTGCCGCAGTCATGCGCGACAAATATCACCTTATTATGTGCGAATTCGGTTTCTTTCGTGGTTCCCAAGCAAAACCGCTGAAAACACCACTCACGTCATGTGACTGGTGGGGCTTTTGCGCCGTTGACGCTGCGAATACACGCCGATTGAAGAAAATTCTTCTCTGATCTGAAAGACGTGAAAAACAAGACGGCGGTTTCCGTTGTACTGACACTCTAGGACAACGAAACTAGTGGCTCGGACCATCTTAGAGAAGCACTGACATGCTGGCACGCCGTATGACAGGCTTTCATCATCCCACGCATTTCATAAAGAACGAGCACGATGGATTTCAGCTACACCGACATTTCAAAAATGATCGACCATTCTATGCTGCAACCCAAGATGACGGTTGATGATTTCGAATCTGGAATTGATCTGGCCAAAGCCTACGACACAGGCAGCGTGTGTATCATGCCGTACTACCTGAAACGCTGTGCCGAAAAGCTGGCGGGAACAAGCGTCAAAGCATCAACCACCATTGGCTTTCCTCATGGAGGTCACACAACAGCAATCAAAGCCGCCGAAGCAGCTCAAGCCATTGCCGATGGTTGCCATGAATTGGACATGGTTGTCAATATCTCCAAGGTTCTCAGTGGTGACTGGGACTATGTCACAACAGATATCAAAGCCGTCATTGACGTGGCTCATGCAGCCAACCAAAAAGTAAAAGTGATCTTCGAAAATTGCTATCTGACCAACGATCAGAAAATTCGACTTTGTGAAATCTGTAGTGAATTGAAAGCTGATTGGGTCAAGACCTCAACAGGCTACGGCACAGAAGGAGCAACTATTGAGGATCTGAAATTGATGAGAGCTCACAGTGCCGACCAAGTTCAGGTAAAAGCTGCTGGAGGAGTGCGGACATTCGAAAAGCTGCTGGAAGTCAGAGCCTTGGGTGTGAGTCGTATTGGAACCAGTGGAGGGAAATCAATTTTAGATGAATGCCGCCTTCAGTTGGGCTTAGATGCAATCAATGTCAGCGCCGGTAGCGACGGAGGAACTTACTAGTGCCGTGTCTTGATTGAAACCAAGAGTCAACGGCGGCCGGTGGCTGATGATGTGCGGCTCTTCGGCTAAGGCAGAATCGGGCTCAAAGAGTCCGACGACAGCCGCAGAGGGTAGGGCAGATATCGGCGGCGGAAAGCCCGAGGACAGACTTAGAGTAGAGACAGAACAAAAACAAAGTGAACCAGTTATTGCGGGATGAACCGCGCACCAATGAAAGCCGATTTGAACGTGGATCAAACTATCGAAGATGTCTGGCGTGATCGTGTACAGATTCAAGACATTCAAACTCGTCGGTTACAAGAATTGCTGCAGGCGATTGTGCCTCGCAATCGTTTCTACACCGAAAAGTTTGCAAGCTCTGAAATCGATGTCAGTACAATCCAATCCTTGGATGACCTGCGCCGACTTCCTGTCACCACAAAGCAGGAATTGAACGACAGCCAAGTTCAACAGCCTCCCTATGGATCAAACCTGTCCTATCCATCGACTCAATATACTCGCCTCCACCAGACATCTGGCACAACAGGGCGGCCCATGAGATGGATGGATACCAAGGAAAGCTGGAATTGGATCATGGAATGCTGGCGACAGATTTATCTGTTGGCTGGAATGACCGAATACGACCGTCTGTTTTTTCCATTTTCATTTGGCCCGTTCATCGGTTTTTGGGCTGCATTTGAAGGCGCATCTCGAGCCGGAAACTTGGTTATCGCTGGCGGAGGCATGTCGACAGAAATCCGCCTGCAAGCGATGCTGGAAAACGAAGCCACAGTAGTTTGCTGTACCCCGACGTATGCTCTTCGAATGGCAGAAGTGGCTCAAGCCGAAGGAATTGACCTGCATGAATCCAGTGTTCGCATGCTGATCGTGGCGGGCGAACCCGGTGGAGCAATCCCGGCAACTCGTAGCCGAATGCAATCGGCGTGGGATGCGGAAATCATTGACCACTGGGGAATGACAGAAATCGGTTCTCTCGGAACAGAATCAGCCGATCGCCCCGGCGGAATGTATCTTCTGGAAACCGAAATGATTCCTGAAATCGTGGATCCAGAAACATTGGAACCAGTTGCTGCAGGAGAAGTGGGCGAATTACTGATCACCAATCTAGGCCGTTTAGGAAGTCCGCTGATTCGGTATCGGACTCGAGACTTGGTGCGAGCAGCGGTCGACGAAGACCCAACAGGTCGCGCATTAACTTGGCTATCTGGTGGCATACTGGGGCGTTCGGACGACATGGTTACGATTCGCGGAAACAATGTGTTTCCGTCGAGTGTGGAAGCCGTTTTGCGAGAAATTGATGCAGTTGCTGAGTTTCGAATCGATGTCAAAACCGTGCGCTCAATGCATGAATTGTGTATCACGGTGGAACCCAAAACGGCAGACGCCACAGATGTTCTGCAAGAAGAAGTCAAAACTGCTTTGCGTCGACGACTTGGCTTTGCATGTTCCGTGAATCTCGCAAAACCGGGAGAATTGCCTCGGTTTGAACTGAAAGGACGGCGTTTTCATCGCACAGAAGGTGAATAATCGTCCACGAATTCCTCGAACATTTCTGGCTGATCACGTGTTAAACTATTGGTGCCTGAATGGTTCATCACGGTTGTCAGAGCACACTTGCCGTGAGACACTTCAGTCAACTTCGCGTTTCTACTGAACGTTTGGATCATGATCATGATGCGTCTTACAACCAGTGTCCTGTGTCTTTTTGCATTCCTTTGTGTTGCCACAGTTCCTGTAACCGCCGCGCTTCCACCGGAAGTGAAAGAAGAACTTTCGGCACTGTCAAAAGAACTGCGAACAGTCACGTCGTTGCTCAGAAAAAAAGAAGTCAACGAAGCCCGCGCGTTGGTTAAAAAGGCCACAGATCGCTTTGAAGAGCTCAAGATCGACAAAGGAGAACGAGACCGCACACTCTCGTCGTTTTTAACGGCCTTAAAGCGAGCAACCAATCAGCTTCCGGTCAGCTTTGAACAGCAGGTCGCTCCGATTTTAAAAGACAAGTGCTTGAACTGTCACGGCGGTGACAATCCCAGAGCAAACCTGAGCCTAGAAACATTTGACGCGATTCGGCGCAGTAGTCAGGCCAAGCCTGTGATTGTTCCTCGAGCACCCGTTCGAAGTCTGCTGTATGCTCGCATTAGTACTCAGAATGCTCAACTTCGAATGCCAAAGAATAAGCCTGCGATGGATGCTGCTGATTCTGAACTCATTGGTCGCTGGATTTCACAAGGAGCGATCTACGATGGAACGGATGTCACTGCTGCAATTGGCTCATCAAAGCCAGCTGATAGCATGGAATCCAAAAAAGTGATCGAAGAAGTAAAAGTCGTGATGGCAGATGGCAGTGAAACAGTGTCATTTCAGAAAGATATTGCACCGTGGATGGTGAATGTTTGCATGAGATGTCATACGGGAGACAACGCTCGCAATGGTTACCGAGTCACCACATTCGAAGACATCTTAAGAGACGGAGAAACTGGCAGCACGATCCTTCCGGGAGACCCCGATGGCAGTTACATCGTGGATTTGGTGCTTCGCCAAGACCCACTTAAAATGCCAGTGGGTAATCAAGTTCGTCTCAAACGATCTCAAGCAAAAGCACTTGAAACGTGGATTAAGGAAGGCGCTCATTTCGATGGCAAGGACCCCAAGGCTCCTATCCGAAGCCTTGTTCCTACTGCCGCTGAACTTGCGGCTCAAGCATTGACATCGATGCCGATTCAAGAGTTTGAACAGCGACGGCGAGACCAAGCGGTCTCACTTTGGAAGCAAGTTAATCCTCGAGAAGCTTCACAATCAGTCGAAACCAAAGATCTGATTGTATTCGGCAATATTGCTCAAAGTCGTCTTCAAGAATTCGCAGACATCGGGCAGGCTCAAGTGACCGCTTTGGCCACCAAGTACAAATTCAATCAAGCTCCTTGGCGAGGTCGGCTGATTGTCTTCGCCACAAAGTCTCGATTTGGCTACGAAGAATTTAACACCGTTCTGATGAATAATCGCCGCACACCTCGAGGAGTATCCGGACACGTATTTGTGACAACGAATGTGGAAACCGCGTATATCGCAATGCACGATCTGGGAGATTCAGTCAACGATGATACCTTAGCAGCAAAGCCACTTTTAAAGTCGCTGATCGCTCAAGCATTTCTGGTTCGCAATGGACAATCAATTCCGGACTGGCTGAGACAAGGTTTCGGGATTATTGAAAGTGGCGAAGAATCTGAATCACCTTACCTGAAGCAAATCCCATTGGTGGCGAGAACGGCAGTGGCTTCGATTTCAAATCCGGCAACCCTGTTTGACAACGGAACGTTTGCTCCTAGCGAAGTCGACGCAGTTGGCTATTTGATGACTCGATTTCTCATCAAACGCGGCGGAATGAAAAAGCTAATCCAACTGATTGACCAACTGCCAAATTCACGAAACACGGGTCAAGCCGTGCAAGCAACCTATGGCACCAGCCCTGCGAACCTCGGGCGACTGTTTCTGCAATCTGGAGGTTAAGGACTCGACCAAGGTTGTTGTGTCGTGGTCATCGCATCCAGCGTGGTCGTGGTCATTCTTACCCAATCCTGACAGAATTCGT
>CAYTUE010000106.1:0-1948 GCA_964441085.1 uncultured Planctomycetaceae bacterium | reverse complement strand
GTCATCGCATCCAGCGTGGTCGTGGTCATTCTTACCCAATCCTGACAGAATTCGTTTTCGTTTTGAACAGACGTGACGGGCGTAACCAGTTGATCAAAACAACAGGGCGACAGCGGGTCAACTCAGATACCGAGCGGCATATCGGAAACCGATAAAGAAGCATCAGGGTGTATCTGTGCGGTGAAGTGAAGACCCGATGAAATCAAATCGCCTCCGACGATGATTCTGCGAATCCACTTCACTGGGCCAATGAAGACTACTCTGGCTGAACAAAAACAAACGACGAAGGTCGCCTAGATGTTCTCCTGTGGCTACTTTTGCGGCCCGGCTTTCCGCTTTGTCATCGATGAAAGCGGGAATGTCTTGAGATTTTTCCCAACTGGTTTCCGCATCCTCTTGGGAGCCTGATCGACGTCTTTAGCCACCTTGTGCCACAACGTTTTCAATTGGTCTAATCTGTCGGGATGAATCGTAGACAGATCATTCAATTCCGATCGATCTTTGGTGAGGTTGTACAATTCCCAACGACCGCCACGAGCACTGACCGCCTTCCAATCTCCCTGTCGAATTGCTCGATTATTGTTAAACAAAAAGTACAGGCTGTCATGCCGTGTTCGGCCAGCGCCCTGAAACACAGGCAGCAACGACTTTCCTTGAACTGGCGTGGTGGCTTTGCCGAGGTGTTCTTTAGGATAAGTCCCTTTCGCAGCATCAAGGCACGTCGCCAACAGATCAATCAGGTGGCCGGGTTCTGTACGAATTTCTCCCGCATGCTGCTGTAGCTGTCTTGGCCAGTGTGCAATCAGAGGAGACGAAATCCCCCCTTCGTGTTGATTTTGCTTATACCAGCGGAACGGAGTATTTGACGCATGAGCCCAACCGATGTCGTAGCACCAGTAAGAATCAGAATCCCAAGGCTTCAGATTTTTTCCTCTTGTTCGATCGAACGGGCAGCCTCCATTGTCTGAACACAACATGATCAACGTGTTGTCATACGCGCCTTTTGCTTTCAAGTGAGATACAAGTCGACCAATGTTCTGATCCACACAATCAACCATCGCCGCAAACACTTCCATACGATCCTGTTCCCATCGGTTTTCAGCTGCAGTCAGATCTTCCCATGCGGGGATGTTGTTTGGCCGAGGACTGAGTTGAACGGTGGAATCAACAATCCCCAGCTTCAATTGTTTCTGATAACGCCGTTTGCGAACTTCGTCCCAACCAATGCTGTAGCGCCCTTTGTACTTTTCGATATCTTGCCTTTTTGCTTGCAGCGGATAGTGAGGAGCATTGAAAGCGATGTAATGGAAAAACGGCTGCTTAAGCTCGAGTGATTCATCAATAAAGCGAATGGAATAATCCACATTGGCATCCGTCGTATAGAAATCAGAATCAAATTCAGCCCAAGGCTTACCATTGAATCGAAACGTGCCGTCGCCAGTAAAGAAATTGGTCGCTCCGGAAAGATGCCCCCAGTATTTTTGAAACCCTCGATCTGTGGGCTCATCATCAAGATGCCACTTACCTGT
Source organism: uncultured Planctomycetaceae bacterium (assembly GCA_964441085.1). Lineage (GTDB taxonomy): Bacteria > Planctomycetota > Planctomycetia > Planctomycetales > Planctomycetaceae > Fuerstiella. The sequence goes on along the minus strand of CAYTUE010000106.1, from coordinate 419 downwards.
CATGGAAGTTGAATAACCATTTGCCCGCATCACTTCCGCAACAGTCATCGCCTTGTCCATTGCTTCGTTACCCGCTTGAAATGGGTACTTCCCAGTCAGCAAACAGATTCGTGAAGAATGGCACTTGGCCGTGTTGTAGAACTGATTCATGCGCACACCAGATTCCGCCAGTGAATCAATATGGGGAGTTTCAATTTCGGAGCCATAGCACCCGAAATCAGAAAATCCCAGATCGTCCACCATCATCAGCACGATATTGGGGCGAGCGTCATCTGCATGAACGCAAATTGACAGACTCAACATAAAGCAAGCACAGACACAACGAAACATTCTCGCCTCTTTCAATCTCGTATTTGAAAACAGGCCTTGAGCATAACCTGCAAGCAACCACTTTTCACGCAACTGTGTTTTTCACGCAA
>CAYTUE010000105.1:0-14365 GCA_964441085.1 uncultured Planctomycetaceae bacterium | reverse complement strand
TTAGACCATCAGTGAGGAAGCGTCAGCTCCCACACTGCCACCAGCCACGTTGATCTATTCGGCCACCAAACCAAGTCGTTGCAGTTTGCTACGACACTCGTCTCGTTCTCGACTCCGTTTCAATTTGGCCCATGTTGGATCCTGAGCTTCCAAGAAGGCTTCTTCAGAAAACGGAGGAGCAGTCCCTGCTGCCGCGGCGTTTGATGTCAAGTTCTGAATGACGCCGGAATCGAGTCGAGTCAAAAAGGTCGACTGCATGCGATAGTCTTGGAATGCTTCCCACGCTACCGGAAAAAGCTTGGCGACAATCTGTTCGCCAATTGCCGTTGCGTAGTCTCGAATTTCGAGCTGAGCATGACTGTCCATCCGCAATGCTAAAAAGTGAAGCAAATTGTGTAGGTCGACCTTCCAATAAGCTTCGGTATAGGTTGCCAAGGGAAGATCTTTACGAGCCTGTTCACGAGCAACACCAGAATCAATCCGCTGTTGGTAAACAGAACGCATCTGATTCTGCAGTTCTGTTTCTTCTGCCGTCAGGTTCTGCCCCTGTTCCGTTGGCAGCATGTCTCCACTTCCCTGACGATTGCTTTCCGCTTGGGTTCTCCATTCAGTGGCTTCTGTTGTTTGAGCCGCATCGATGGCAAGTGAATATCGAGTACTGTATTCGTTGATATTGGCCGTACGATGACGCACCCATTGTCGCCAGCAGTCCATAGGGACTCGAACCAGAAACTTGACTTCCGCCATTTCGAAAGGGGTCGTATGACGATGCCGCAGCAAGTAACGAATTAACGTACGATCATCGCTGACCTTCTTTGTTCCTTCGCCATAGCTGACTCGAGCTGCCTGAACGATGCTGCTGTCGTCGCCCATCACGTCCACAAGGCATACGAATCCGTCATTTAAAACGGGGATTTTCTTCCAGCGAAGGTCGTTCACAAGAGCCTGCCGTTCGTCGGCTTGTTGCTGGGCATCATCAGACATGGTGCAAATTCTTCAGACGTACTTTACGATTGCGGAATGGCCGAAGGTGGCCGCCAAGCTGCACTTTAGCGACAATCTGCGAAGCAATCATCCGCTCAGGGAAAGCTTGGTAGATTTCTACCATTTGAATCAGACCGAAGACAGGAAGCCCAATGACGTATTTTTCGTGGTTCGAAGACACACCCATTGGTTCATTATTCCTAGCGGGCACAGAAGATTGCCTACAGTATCTGATTCGAGACCTACGCCGAACCGTTGTGGACCCACCCCTGCCGCTCGAAAACTGGGAACCCGCCGAAAAACCGTTTCGTGAAGTCAAAAAGCAGCTGAAAAGCTACTTTCGAGGCAAGTTACAGAACTTCGATTTGCCACTGGATGGGCGGGGCACAGACTTCCAAAAGCAGGTCTGGCAACAATTGATGGAAATCCCATACGGTGAAACCGTGAGCTACGGCGATGTTGCTGAGGCCATCGGCAAACCAAAGGCTTGTCGAGCTGTCGGAAACGCCAACGGAAAAAACCCCATCACGATCATCGTGCCCTGCCATCGAGTGATCGCCAGTGCTGGAAAACCGGGTGGTTACGGCGGACGGCTTGATATCAAAGCCCAATTACTTCAAAGAGAAGGCGTTGACGTTTCTCACTGGGGCGATTCTGCTCTCCCGCGAGAAATTGTCTAGCAGGCTGCAGCCTGTTGAAGAAAGTAACCCAACCCGATGCGTGAGAGGTTGAGCGAGGAAACGGACGTATTGCCCGCAAGGCCGATTGCCACGTGATCGGGCTCACAGAGCCCGACTACAGAAAGCCAAGTGGGGCAGGAGCAAAGTGGAGTAGGAGCCAAGTGAGGCAGGAGCAACGTGGGGCAGGAGTCTACTCAGGCAACGGATCGTTGTTTTCTGGTCGGCCTTCGATATAGAACCAGTTATGAATGGGTTTTAAAATTTCCCGCACTTCTGCAAGAAGAACTTCGTCGATGGATTCTTCCGCCCAGTCGACCCACTGAGAAACTCGACTCGGATTTGCCGACCCGGTCACGCAAGTGGTGAAGTTTTGATTGGCGATAGAAAACTGCAAAGCTAGTTTCGCAATATCCGACCCAGCGGCCGTGCAATGATCGGCCGCCGCTTTGGCGACTCGTCGAACTTCATCGGTGGCCTTATGCCAATCGGGGAGTGTCGCAGATGTCAGCAGTCGAGCACTAAACGGAGCAGCATTCATTAAACCGACTCCCTTTTGCTGACAAATCGGTACCAGCTCCAAAGCCATGTCATTCTGCAAAGTGTAATGATTGTAGGTCAGCAGCACGTCGATCTCTGCGTTATCCAAGATGTACTTGAACATCTTCATCGGGTAACCGCTGACACCGATATATCTGACCTTACCGAGTTCCACTTGCTTGCGAAGAGCGGGCAAAGTCTCTTCAACAATCTGCGACATCTCGACAAATTCCAGATCATGGCACAGCACAATATCCAAGTGATCTTGCCGCATCCGCTCTAAAGAAATGTCGATGCTTTCAGCAACTCGCTTCGCACTAAAATCGAAGTGTTCCCCTGAATAGCGGCCCAGCTTTGTGCCCAGGTAGTAGCTGTCTCGAGGAAGATCGGGCAGCACTTGGCCGAGTAAAACTTCACTCATTCCGCGACCGTAAAACGGCGACGTATCGATAAAGTTCATTCCTCGATCGATCGCCGTATGGCAACTCCGAAGAGCTTCGTTGATGTCGATTTGCCGAAATTCGGCTCCCAGAGAAGACGCTCCAAATGAGAGCGCCGTAAGATCCAAGTCTGTCTTGCCAAGCTTTCGTTTTTCCATCACTTCTCTTTTTCACCGTATCAATAATGTGCCATTTCTGGCATCACTTTTTGAGTGTCATTCAGTGTTTTAAAACAATACCGATCGCAGCAAATGATCTTGCTTGAGACGTCTTTTCCTTTACAGGATGGATGGTCCTTTGACTTCGATGCCTTTTAATCTCATTTTGAGTTCTTCGATGTTAGGAGAAATTTCAAACGCTGCTTCTCGACTCACAAATTCGCGATTTACGAAATCATACAGGCTGTCGTTAAACAACTGCATTCCTTCGTCTCGCCCAATTCGAATTGCCGAATGCAATTTTTCGTCTTCGCTTTCCATCACCAGTTTTTGCACGGTGGCATTAAACATCATGATTTCAACAATGGGAACTCGACCCGGTTCATCCACGATTGTCTTCAAAAGTTTCTGCCCCACAATTCCTTTCATGCTCATACCAATCGCTGCTCGCACAGCCGTGTGCATGTCTGCGGGGAACAGGTCAATGATACGAGGAATCGTACCGGGAGCACTGGATGCGTGAATCGTTCCAAACACCAAGTGACCGGTTTGAGCCGCGTGAATGGCGGTTTCAAATGTTTCTCGGTCTCGCATTTCACCCACCAACATGATGTCGGGGTCTTCACGAACCGCATGCTTCATCGCCGTATGAAAGTTGACAACGTCTTGTCCCACTTCTCGTTGGTTAATCAAACATTGGTCGGACGTATAAACAAATTCGACCGGGTCTTCGATGGTCAGAATATGTTTGTTCATATTGTGATTGATCCAATCCAGCATCGACGCAATCGTCGTACTTTTTCCAGACCCCGTCACACCAGCCAATAGCACCATGCCTTGGTCGAACTTACACAAATCTTCCATCAGAGGAGGTAAGTACAACTTTTCAAACGGTGGAATGGCTCGTTCGATCTTTCGAGCCACCATTCCGACTTTCCCCAGTTGAGTCAACAAGTTGACTCGAAATCGCCACGGGTCGCCGTCCAGTTCAACCACCTTCGCAAAGTCAGCTCCACCGTCATGATGAAAGATGTCTAGGTTTCGTTGATCCATCTGAGGAAACGTCAACTTGATCATGCCACTTTCTGTGAGTGGTGGCATTTCCAGAGGAGTCAGCTTTCCTCGAATTCGAAAAATGGGTGGTCGACCAACTTGGAGGTGAATATCCGAACAATTCAGCTTCACCGCCATGCGATAAAGCTTGTCGATTTCCAGTTCCTTTTTGGGGTCGAAGGTCGACTTTTTCCACTCGTGAATCAGCACCATGTTGAAATTTCCGTATCAAAAAGACTGTTTGCTATCTGGATAACGCGAACGCGTGGAATCACAAGCGGACAACCACACCCTGATCAGCCATTTGTCGTTTTGTTTCTTCGATCGAATATTCGCCATAGTGGAAAATGCTGGCCGCCAAGGCCGCACTTGCTTTGCCTTTCGTCACGGCGTCGCACAAATGAGCCGGACATCCGGCTCCTCCACTGGCCACCACGGGAATCGTGACAGCATCTGCTACGGCAGCCGTGATTTCTAAATCGTAGCCGTCTTTGGTTCCGTCAGCATCCATACAGGTGAGCACAATTTCGCCAGCTCCCAGCCGTTCGACTTCCTGAGCCCATTCCACCACCTGCAATCCGGTGGCCAAACGGCCTCCATTAATGTGCACGTCCCAAAATTCCTCACCCTGTTTTTGAACTCGCTTCGGGTCGATATTCACAACGATACACTGACTGCCAAAGCGTTCTGCGGCCGCCTGAACGAATTCGGGAGTCTTTACAGCCGCCGAATTAATGCTGACTTTATCGCATCCAGCATTCAATAAACGGCGAATATCGTCCAAAGTGCGAATGCCTCCGCCCACCGTGAGAGGCATAAAAATCACTTCCGAAGTGCGTTCCACCACATCTAAAATGATGTCTCGCTCCTCGTGGCTGGCCGTGATGTCTAAAAACACCAGTTCGTCGGCTCCCTGCTGTTCATATTTCTGAGCAATCTGAACTGGGTCGCCGGCATCTTGAAGATTAACGAAATTGACGCCCTTGACGACGCGTCCGGCATGAACGTCGAGGCATGGAATGATACGCTTGGCCAGCATCGTTAAAATCTGTTCCTTTTTGTTCGAAGGGCGTTTCGTGATTCTGGTGGATTCTACCCAGATCACTCAGTGAACGCATCGGTTTCTGCTATGACTTCTCTGCAAACTGTCCACGTTGATCTGGGCTCTCGCAGTTATCAAATTGCGATCGGCGAACAGATTCTGGCTCAAACAGCCGACATCACCAAGTCTTGGTTTCGCTGTCCGGCAGGAGAAACCCTGAAATGCCTCATCGTCACCGACACAAATGTACTGCAGCCTCACGCAAACGCCGTTCGAGAACGACTGGCAAAAGCAGGGGCAACCGTCAAAGTCGTGTGCGTGAAAGCGGGTGAAGGCTCAAAATCACTCCAAGAAACGTCTGAACTGTATGACGAATTGGTGGAATTCCAGGCCGATCGCCAAACCATCGTGATCGCAGTTGGAGGTGGTGTTGTCGGAGATTTGGCCGGTTTTGTGGCGGCCACGTATGCGCGAGGCCTGCGGTTCCTGCAAGTTCCCACCACTTTATTGGCCATGGTTGATAGCAGTGTCGGAGGCAAAACGGGCATCAATCACCCCACTGGAAAAAACCTGATTGGAGCCTTTCATCAGCCTGTAGGAGTCCTGATCGATACCGCCGCAATGACAACTTTACCAGACCGAGAATACCGTTCTGGCATGGCGGAAGTCGTGAAATATGGTGTCATCATGGACGAACACTTCTTTGAATACTTGGAACGCCACACCAAAGAACTGAATCAGCGGAAGCCCGATGTGGTGGCTCATGTTGTCCGACGCAGTTGCGAACTGAAGGCGGAAGTGGTTCGACAAGACGAACGAGAAACCAGTGGTGTACGAGCCATTTTGAACTACGGTCACACCTATGCTCACGCCTTTGAAGCTCTTGCAGGTTACGGAAAATTGCTACACGGCGAAGCGGTTGCCATGGGAATGATTTGCGGAAGTCGCTTAGCGTTGGCCTTGAACCGCATTTCAGACGACGAGATGCACCGCCAAAAACAATTACTCACTCAACTGCATTTACCAACATTCGTCCCCGCCGACCTGTTGGCTCAAAAAGACAAGATCATCGACCGCATGCTGCTGGATAAAAAAACAGTTTCCGGAGACCTCAAATTCGTGTTGCCCGACCGGATCGGACACGTCGATACCATTGGAGGCATCAGTCAAAAACTGGTGCTGCAATGTTTAGACGAGTAAGTGCGTTTCATCACGCTGCCTCGCCAACCAGATGCTCACTGATTCCCTTTGTGTCCCGGCAAGGCGTCGGCCAAAACCAGAGTCAGACAACTGTTCGTGGTCGACCTTGATTGTCATACATCCAAGCATTCAGCCTGTGAGTCAAACCAATGCCAGCGACAGCCAGCAGTGCTCCTGCAATGATGTCGATAAAGTAGTGCCAACCAAGTGCCATGGTGGCCGCCACGACGGCGATGTTCAGCAACACAATCGGATATCGAATCCACGCGACATTGCGTAAAGACCAAGCCAATAAAATGGCCCACGTTGTATGATAAGACGGGATCGTGATCAGTCCCTGAGCATTCGTAAGACTAATCACCGATAGCTGACCAGATCGAACCGCGTGCAAATCATTCAGGAACAACTGCTGAGCCGCACTGGGTGAGTAGCCGTAGGTCCCACACGTGCTTTCTGCTGGCAACAAAGCAAAGCAGACTGCGGTGACCAAAGTGGTTGCCATAAATTGCAGAACGAAATTTTCCAGATCCATTCGACGTTCTGAAAAACCCAAGACGATCACCACCAAGGCTGTTTGCAAAATCATACTGTTGTAAGCAACTGTCAGCATCAGTCGCAAAGTGGGCCATGTATCACACCAAGCTTTGATGGCTGCAATGTCGACTCCTAAAAACAAGTCGATGCTTCGCAATTGACGATCGACCAAGGGAGCATTCAGCGCCGCGCAACAATACATCAAAATCGTAAAACTGGTGGTGAACAGAACCACTTGAGTCAACGAAAACAGACTCATCACAAAGGCCGCTTCTTTCTTCTTTTGATACCACCACGCACCTGACAGAAGCACCACACTGACTGCGAACGGACGAATCAGTTCGTACGGCAGGATTTGCAAACCCAGCGTTAGCAAAAGCACGGCATCGATCACAAAAGTGCACAAAATCATTGCGAACTTCAGCAAACCGTCGCGGCTGATGTCTGCAAAAACTGATTCTGATGGGATCACCGAACTGCTCATATGGAACAGTTCGGTCATCAGCCCCAGCTGGGTATAAGCCGCTATGTATCGGTCGCTCGTCTTCTTCTAAACAAAGAGCAGGGCAATCGTTCGACGAATTTCAACGGTTGTAGTGATCATCGGGCTCAGTCAAAGTCTAAATATCATCCGGAATAAATCTCCCTTCCTGCGAAGCTGAACAGCAGCAAAAGGAAACTCGAAGCGTCAGCGAGAAAGCACTCCGCTACGATTCCTCGCTCAAGCGTCGGGGAATCATGGATGACGCTGTATTCACACCCAACGGCCTTATTCTTCGCTACACAACACATTCGATTGGTCATAAACTGTCACCTCGGATTAGTGAATTTCGTTCGCCGAGTTTTGCTGCCCTGAAACTGGCCGAGATCAAATGATCTGACAAACAATTTGCGGTAGCACACTTTGTTCTTTGAAACTGGTAGCAGACAAATGATTCGTTCTTACCTCGCCATCCTTCTGTACTGTTTTACGTCTTGTACGATTGGATTTTGTGATGACAAATCCGATTTAGGGTCTGCAACAGCCAAAGGCGGATTTCGAAACGAAGACGAAATTCGCGACAAATTCAACAACTGGAAAGTGGACAAAGATGCGGCTGCTTGGTTCAAGATCATGGGCCATGACCTTGAAGAAATCAAAAGCGTTTCAGCAGCGAAACCTCATGGCTACAAAGCAGATGTTGAAGTCGTTGTAGAAACGAAGAATCAGAAGGTCACAGAACGGCTTTCCATCAAACTTGTCAGTACTCAAAATGGCTTCAACCAGATCGATAAGCGCTGGTTAAAAAACTATGCGGCGATGTGGAAGATGCCACCGACCGTGATCAAAGGGATGAAGTTGTACTTGGGTGAATCGCCGCCCAATGGCACCAGTCGCCGACCGGATCGCATGTATTTGAATGAACTTCCTGATACTCAGCGTGACGCAATCATCAAGTTCTTTCAGACTCACAAAAGCGAAATCATTTCAGACCTGATTAAGGGAGACGGACTTCATTCCGCCAATTGGTTTATGGTGACTCAGAAGGCAACCAAACGACCGAGATGGGTCATTCAACCCACAGAAAAAGTGGTCCAGTTCTTTGCTGAAGGTCCGGTTCAAATGACCAAAGCCGGGAACCTTAAAATTGGCCGAATTTCGATGCAGCGCAAGGGAGGAGACAACGGTCGCGATACAGCAAAGATGTTGCAGTTCAAGATGAATCCCGCTTTGCTGTTTCCTGATCGCCCGTGAATCACACGTTCTGCCCAGAATCATGCAAACAAGTTCCCTTTGACGATAAACGAGGGAACGAAGTCGTCGCTTTGGTTGATTGATTCTGCTCTTCAACGATGATCTGGATATGCCCGCTCAACTCATGATTTTCACAGACCTCGATGGATGTCTCCTTAACAAGTCAGACTACGATTGGTCTGCTGCCAAGCCTATCCTGCAACAACTGAAGCGGCTCCGTATTCCTGTGGTGCTGAACTCCAGTAAAACGGCGGCAGAAATGAGACAACTTGCCACCGAATTTCAGCTAAGCCACCTGCCTTTTATTTCCGAAAATGGAGGCGTGATCCAGTGGAACGACCTTGTTCCAGATAAGCAGCCTGCCTTGCAAGTGCTGGGTGTCCAGCGAAGTGTGATTTTGGAGCTGCTGTCACAACAAAAACAGAAATTTCGTTTTCGAAGTTTCTTTGATCTTGGCGTCGCTGGAATCATGCAAGCCACAGACTTAGATGCCAACAAGGCGGCATTGGCCAACGATCGGCAAAGCACCGAACCCTTGCTATGGGACGACACAGAAGCCGCTTTACATGACTTTCGCAACGTTGTTGAAGACGCGGGATTGACACTCACTCGTGGAGGTCGGTTTTGGCACGTTACCGGTCAAAACGCCAAGGGAACAGCCATGCAAGTTGTTGCCGATCGATTCGCCAAAGAATACGCACCCAACAACATTATCACCGCTGGCATTGGCGACAGCCCCATTGATCAAACCATGTTGGACGTGGCAGATTATCCCATTGGAATTCCAGCGGCTGGGGCACTCAATGTTCGAATTGATCCTCAGCAAGGCATCGTGGCATCTGAAGAAGGTTCAGCCGGTTGGGCTGATGCAGTTACGATATTGTTAAAACGATGTGGTATCACAAAAGAAGGCTAAGCAGTTATGGCAGATTTTTCACAAAACGGCGTCATCGGTACCCTTCATAATCTCCGTAATCGTTCGACGGAAGAACTGGAAGCGGAGCTGGTGAAATTTTCAGCCGACACACCGATGTCGCTTCTCTTACCGTGCCTGTATTCAGAACTTGAAGGCCCCGCCATGGGGCATATCGTTCAAGAACTGGCCAAGATTCCTTATCTTAAGGAAATCATCATCGGCTTGGATCGAGCCAATGAAAAACAATACGAAGCCGCTCGTCGCTTCTTTGGCAAGCTTCCACAGGACTACAAAGTTCTTTGGAACGATGGAACTCGCCTGCGTCACGTAGACGCCGCTTTGCAAAACGAAGGCTTGGCTCCATCTGAACCCGGCAAGGGTCGAAACGTGTGGTATTGTCTGGGTTACTTTTTAGCATCAGGCAAGTCCAAAGCCGTTGCTTTGCACGACTGCGACATCGTGACCTACAATCGTTCGATGCCCGCTCGACTGCTGTATCCGTTGGCTCACCCGTCCTTCAATTACTTGTTTTGCAAGGGCTACTACTATCGAGCAGCCGAAGGAAAGTTAAACGGTCGAGTCTTCCGGCTCTTGGTGATTCCTTTGATTCGAGCACTCAAACAGGTTTTGGGCCGCAACGACTATTTGGACTACATGGGCAGTTTTCGCTATGCCCTGTCCGGTGAATTTTCGATGCGTTCTGAGGTCGTTTCCTCTCTTCGATTTCCCAGCGACTGGGGTTTGGAAATTGGCACACTTTCAGAAATGTTTCGCAACTGCAATCTGAACCGAATTTGTCAGGTCGACATTGCCGACGCCTACGACCACAAACATCAGGTGGTTTCTGAAGACGACCGAACATCGGGCCTGCACCGCATGGCCAACGACATCACGAAAGCCTTGTTTCGCAAGTTGGCAGTTGAAGGCATTGTGATTACATCCAGTTTATTGCGAACCTTAAAAGCATGCTATTACAGAACAGCATTAGACGTAGTTGATCACTACAACAATGACGCCATCATGAGCGGTCTGAAGCTGGATCGACACAGCGAAGAAGCAACCGTTGAATTGTTTAGCCGAGTGATTATTGCCGCCGGTGATGAATTCCTGAATCGTCCGGACGAAGCTCCCTTTATTCACAATTGGTCTCGAGTTCAAAGTGCGGTCCCCGATATCTTTGAACAGATTGTCGGAGCCGTCGAAGCAGACAACGTATAGTCGTTCACAGCGGTCTAGCCACGCAAAGGACAACCCGAAGCGTAAACCAGAAAATACAACCCGGACGAGGCCTTGCTGACGCGGCGGGTTACCTACAAACAGACCAAGGCTGCTGCGGTTACCATCTACAACACGCGATTCGTAATCCACAAACTTTGGTAGGGTTGCACTTCGATCGTTTCTGTCAGGTTATCGAAAACGGTTCCCGATAAAGCATCTTGCCAAACGTCAAACGCGATCAAATTCAGGTCTGCCAAACGCAGCGGCTGAACTTGATTCGTCATATTGTGGATGCAAAAAATGCTCTGCGATCGATCTCGATTCTGCCGCCAAAATGCAAAGAAGGGGGCACCCAACTGCAAGGTGAACTGAGTCGCCAAGGGATCGAATCCTGTTTGCCGTTGACGAATGCCGATCCGCCGGTTGAGTTCTCGAAACACAATATGATGAACGGATTGTTCGTCATCTAACTTCTGCTGAAGATCGTCCCAGTTCCACTGATGCCGATTAATCGATCTGTTATGCCCAGTCTTTTCCACGGCTTCCTGATCATTTTTTGTGGCCAACAAACTGTGAATATAAAACGCCGGAATTCCTTCCAGTCCCATCATGACCGTTTGAGAACACAGAAAACGTTCGATTTGCAGACGATCTGGACCGGCGGTCGTGCCTTGCAACGCATCAAATAAAGACACGTTTAATTCGTAAACTCGTTCGCCACCATCTGCTGTTCGGCGAGTGGAAATGTGGCCTCCAAAAGTCCGAATGGTTTCCACCATTTGCAACTGCTCTTCATCAGACAGCAAACCTTCAGCTGGCCGCATGCCAATTCCATCATGAGACGCGATGAAGTTTAAGTAGGTGCAGCCAAACGGAGCAGGTGGCATGCTCATCATCCACTGCTTCAAATATTCTGTCTTGCCTGTCAACAACGAATGCACCAACAACGGTGCCAAGCTAAAGTTGTAAATCACATGAGCTTCGTTGCAGTTGCCAAAGTACGACAGGTTTTCGTGATTTGGCACATTGGTTTCGGTAATCAGAATGGTGCCCGGAGCAAAGAAATCTGTCACCGTGCGGATCAACCGAACGATCTCGTGTGTTTCAGGTAAATGAATGCATGACGTGCCAGGTTCCTTCCACAAAAAACCGATCGCATCCAACCGAAATATGCTCACACCGTGTTCAAGATAGCACCGAATGACCTTTAAAAATTCCAGCAACACCTGAGGATTTGCAAAGTTCAAATCCACTTGATCATGGCTGAAGGTACACCAAACATGCTTAACCCCATTAGCAGTTTCTGTTGGCCTTAATAAGGGAGAAGCGCGAGGACGAACGACTGATGACAAATCTTCGCCAGCCTTTGCTTCAATGAAATAGCCGGCTCCTGGGTCAACTCCCTGACGATAGTTTTCAAACCACTGACTTTCAGACGAAACATGGTTGATGACAACATCGGCCATCAAACGATACGTTTCTGCAACGGCGGAAACTTGAGCCCATTCACCCAACGCGGGGTTCACTTCGTTGTAATCGATGACAGCAAAACCGTCGTCCGAACTAAATGGACAAAACGGTAAGATATGCACGGACGAACAAGTGTCGCCAACGTAGTCGTTCAAGAAGTCGTGAAGAACCGACAAAGGAGCTTTGTCAGCAGCCGTAATCGAATCACCGTATGTGATCAAAACGGTATCTTCTTGCGTCCAAAGTTCCTGTGGAGGTCTGGGAGTACGCCGATCGAAACCGTCAAAAACACGAGCCACGTTTCCAGCCAGCAAATCAAGATTCGCGTCTGGATAAATCACAGAAAGATGCTGAAGAAGAGCCGAATAGAACCCTTTGGGTTCTGGCGAGACGGAAGACATATCAATAACCTGACATCGCCAAACCAGCTGATTTTTTTCCGCTCTGTTAACGCAACGAAGTCACTGTTTTCAGAACTGAGCAACTGTAAAAAGTTAAACAACTGTAAAAAATTGGGCAATTGTAAAGTGTGTGGTTAAAAATCAGCTGAATCGGAGCTCGCCAACTCCATCCAAAGTATCGGCAACGAAACAGTTCATTCAAGAGTAAAGATTGGGCTGTCTGGTGATCAAACGAAATCGGTCTCTTCACCCGATCACCACTTATTTCAGCCCTTCCTGACACTCACCAATCCCAGTTGTTTTTGACTGTTGTTTTCGCCAGTGCTTTAGTCGGTTGCCTTCGACAGTGGGCACCAATCACTGCTTTACGGCGTCGTACTGATACAACAGATCTCCTTCATCATTGTAAAGCTGAATGCCTAATGTGGTCTGTTTGGATTCGGGCTGATCCAACTGGACTCGCAAAAAACCACCGCTGGCTTCCTTGTAGTGAAACGGTTGCTTTACCAATCCTTTTGGATCGGTGCTGTTTTTTGTGCCTGGAAAGGATCCCAAGATCGAATTTTCGTCGTTGATGGCACCACAAGAAAATTCGTGCAATCCACATGGATGAATGCTGTGATATTGCCAGTGACGATCCCCACAAAAGGCGATCACTTGGTCGACCTGGTCGTTGGCTTTCAACCAATTGAAAAACTGATCGGCTTCGTAACGGAATCCCTTGAGATTGGTGTGATTATCTGTCTTACTTGCCGTATCTGGTCCGACCATCGGAGTCGGAGACACGATGATTTTCCAAGTTGCATCACTTTCAAGCAACGTCTTTTTGAGCCACTCACGCTGCTCGACCCCCCACATGGTCTTTTCTGGTCCGTCTTTCATTTTATTATCTGATCGATGGTCTCGCCCTTCGATAAACCAAAGTTGCAGATCCTTGTGAATTCGATGTGTTCGATAAGTGGGCGTGCTTTGATCTGCCGTTGGCAAAATGGGCATTTGTTCTCGGAAAATTTCAATTCCGGTGGCAGGAGTTGGCAGAGTTTCACCGTTTAAATCCGCGTCGTTAAAGCGAAAATCATGGTCGTCTTTCAACCAATATGCGGGCGTGTTAGCGAGGAATTCGATGATGCGAGGAAAACGAAACTGTTCGTGCCACTTTCGTCGCAGTTCTGGCAGAGTTCTTGCTGTTTCCCAAGAAAAGTGGTCGTAGTAAACGATGTCTCCCGTGCCAATAAAGAAGTCGGGGTTCAGTTTGGTCATCGCCGCGTAGGCTGGATACCCAAGCTTTCGATCTTGTAGGCGATTTGTCGGTCCCTTGTTTCGTTTGCCATGCATAAAGAACGCATAGTTTTGACAGCTACCCATAATGAAACTTAACGGCTGTGTGCCAGTGGCTGTCTGCAACGTTTGAAAGGATCGGATTTCGCCAGCCGTTGCTTCGGCTTGGTCTGCTCCGCTGATCAGTCGGTAAAAATATTGAGTTGCTGGCTGCAGATTTTTTAATTCGGCTCGCACGATGAAATCGGCTTCAGGTTTTGCAGAAAGCCATTTCGTTCGTTTGGAATCTTTGAAATCTGTTGAAAGAGCATATTCAAAGCAGGCGCTCCCAGCTGCTCCTGGAAGGTCGCCCGATTCATCCAATTCGGGGCCGGGCAGGGCGGTGAGTCGAGATTGCAACAACACAGAAGTCGCCGTGACTTCGCCTGACATTTCTCCTTGCCCATGATAAACCTGTTGAGCAACCGCCGTCTGTGCAAAACTCAAAACGACAGAAAGAACAAGGGACTTCGAAGTGGATGACATGGTATGGCAGCCTGCTTACTGGAATGAAAAAGACCCACTGATCAAACTCAGATGCTTGATGTTCAGGCTCCTTTGAAGATGTCTAAGCTACTGAATCGTCTCACTTTTTTCGACTGTGTCGACTTTTGACTGTGATCCACTTTCAACTGAATCCACGGTCAAACGAAAACAAGTGGCCGAACCACACTGTGACC
>CAYTUE010000104.1:0-14383 GCA_964441085.1 uncultured Planctomycetaceae bacterium | reverse complement strand
AATGTGAAACAAAGAGACACGAAAAATCCCCAAAACCTTTAGCCCATCAATCGCAATCGACTACGGTTCTGTCGAATTGGTGGATGGCGGAATTAGGCTCGCAAATCGTTTGGCGTAGCTACGGTTCAACAAGCTGCCCTTCAGCACAACGGTTGAAATATCGGCCCACTGCCCAGCAGAATCTTCAGCATGGCTGTCTGTCCCGGATTTCAGCCTTGTCAGATGGCAGTCATCGTAGACGTAACCTTCAATCGGCTGAACGCTCCATTCCATCACGTCATCCCAAGCACCATGGTCTTGAAATGCTGTGGTTGCAAGAACAATTCGTTTCGACGTACCTGCCGAGTTTTCAAAAACCAAAATCGCCGCATCATCCAAGTCACTTGTCGTTTCAACGGATGAATGATTCGCAATCGCTGTCACGGACGTAAATACGTCGATCAGCCGTTCATTAAGCTTTGCTCTAAAAGCGGCGACGATGACGTGTTGGTCTGATAGCGACTCGGCGAACGCTGTTGAGTCTGGATTTGTCGAGACTTCATTGCGACATACAGTTGCCATCAATTGCACTGCGTCGGTACGAGACCAGCGAAAGTGCATGGCTGTTTCTAAAAGTAACTCGAAGTGATGTTGTTCTGCTTGTCGAGTTGCCACAGAGCTGGAATACAGATCCTGAAGATAGATCGGGAGCAATGTGGAAGCTGGATCCAAGTCAGGGATAGAAAAACCGACGGCTGGGCTTGCTGACAATTCCGTTAAAAGTGACTGCCGCTGCTGCAGGGGCAGCATTCGTAACAGCTGAAGTCGTTCCAACTGCTGAACCATGCCTTCTGAATCGACAGCAATCACTGACGTACAAAACCCCCAGATACTGAAAAGGCAATCAATCACCTGTTGGGTTGCGATCTGACTTGTGCCTTCAGCATTCGTTCCGACCTTCAACTTGAGATCCAGCCGAAGTTCAGTTTTCGAAACCCAGTTTTGAAGAACCTGTTGATCAATTCCATGAAGCACTTCGTTAATGAAACGTTCTAGACCAACGGCAATTGTTTCTCGCTGTTCACGAGTCAGCGAAGAGGGATCAGTCAAGAGAAAGCCAGCGGCGGTAGATGTGGCAAGGCAACGGTACAGGTAGATCCGGTCGTACTCACTTTTAAGTGGCAGCTGAGTGATTTCTTTCAGGGCCTGACGCAATGAATCTCGGGAAACAGGAAACTGACTCAGCAGCTCCGTAATTTCGCTGCCATACACCCAAGCAGCATCACGTTGCCGATAACCTGGCCCATAGATATTAGCAACTTCTGTCCCCACGACGGACACAAGGTCGTGCAAAACAGCAATTGCCTGCCGGTCGATCACGTTTGAAACAACATGCTTGGCTCCTCGTTGAGCCACTTCAGATGCCAGCCACCAAGCTCCCAGCGTGACGGGGTTCGCGCCAGCCGCAAATCGCCCCGCATAAGCAGTGCGGCCCAAACGTTGCATCCACGGTGCCACCTGCTGATACGTTCCGTAAGCTTTCGCCGCACGCTGAAAATAGAGAAACAGTTCGTTTAATGTGTAGTTGCGAATATCCAGCGGCAACTGTTCTAGCAAAACTAAACAATGCAAACAGATTCGACTGAATGCTCGAGCCAACTGATTGAAACTGGTTTCCAGCAAAGGAGACTGGCTATCAGGTTGGTAAACTCGAGCAACTTGTTCTACCAAGTGAACCAAGTCTGAGCGAATTGCTTCGATTTGAATTTCACCATCAACTCGATAAGCATCGCTGCGAATTTTTTCATACACAGCGGCGGCTTCTGCTTCCAGAAGCTCTTGTACCTGACGGTCGGCTTCTGAAAGCTTTGCCGAATTGTCTTCCATTTGCTGGAAGTCATTCTGCGATGGAAACTCAAGCACTTCGTAATGTCGAGCCAGTTTTTCCGCCAGTCGTCGTTCTCGACTCGCAACAGCTTCGCTTTCAGCCTTTAGGAAATCGGCTTGCTCACTCGCCCAAGCCTTCCATTGCTCTGCAGACCACGTTTCTGCGGTATCTGGTGCACGTTCATTCGACACGAAGCTTTGAGGATGCCGAAGTCGTCGAGCCCCCATCAGCTTGCTGATAACGCAACCCAGGATCCCGATGATTGCCACTGCGAGCCAGTCGTTCAGCGGACTGGGCACGAAAAAAATGACAACCGCAGCAACACTGGCTGCTCCCGCTGCAGTCAAGACGAAGTTCAACCGCTGTGTTGCCAGCTTAGACATCTCGCCTCCTGCAGCGACTGCTTGTAGATTTCAGTGAAAAACTTCCTCAACGGTGAACGCCACCTCAAAGCTTAGTCCAGCATCAGTCCAGCCGTCGATCCTGTTTTCAAACCAACCGCCAACAGCGAATTGACGCGCCGATTTCCGTCAACCGAACAGTGAGCCAAGAGTCTGTTTACTGAATAACAAACGCATCAGACTCACTGCGAGATCCAGGAGCAAACAACTGCTGAGTTCCCGCAATGTGTTTCTTCATGATCGTTTCGCAGGCTTCCGCGTTGCCGCGACGAAGTTCAAACAGCAGACTTTCATGATCAGCGAGAGCCCCCGTCATTCGATCACTTGCACCGCTGATGACAGAAAAGATGGCTCGAAATGTTCTTTCGCAGCTTCGTTCCAGCATACGAGTGAGTTCTTCATTGCCATAGGCTTTGGCGATGGTCAGGTGAAAATCAACGTCACCCCGAGCATAACCTTCTAGGTTTTCTTCGCGAGCTGCCTGTTTTTGAATGGCCAGAATCTGCTCCAGTTCATGGTCGAATTGACGAGGCAATCGGCCAGCCAGACTGAACACGATCACAGGTTCGACAATGGCTCGAGCTTCAAAAGTGTCCTGCATGTTCTTGAGGCTCAAGCCACGAACAATCATTCCCTGTTGAGGAACAACTTCAAGATATCCTTCCTGTCGCAGCCGCCCCACAGCGTCTCGAATCGGCGCCTTGCCCATTTCCAGACGCTCGACCAATAGCCGTTCCGATAAAAATGTGTCTGCAGCAAGCTTTCCTGTCAAGATTTCAGATTTCAGATGGTCGTATGCCTTGTCTTTCAGGAATACTCGATCCGACACTGCTGACTTACTCATTGTAGGGCCTTTGCTTCACGCGAAATTGAAGGCGATTATCGTGTTGATCCGATCGCCCTCTGTCTAGTACCGAAAGCAAAAAAGGATCAACGATCCCTGACTTCTAATAAACTTCCCACTAAAATTCGCCATACTCGACCGCCCTTGTCCTCGAAACCTCGAATTTGTTCCCAATATGTGGTCTTCTTTCAGCAAAATTCAATTTGCTTCCCCTTGGCTCCTACTTCTCATCGCTCCCATTCTCGTCGGGTTTCTTTGGCGGCTTCGGCGACAAAAACCAACAGTACTGTATTCCAGTACCGACCTAGTAGGGCACATGCCATCCACGCTTCGGCTGAAGATCCGATCAGTCCTACCGTGGGTTCAGTTGCCGGTTGCCATCATCATGATCATTGCCTTGGCTCGTCCTCAATCCGCCGATGAAAAAACTCGAATTCGCACCGAAGGCATCGCCATTCAAATGTGCATTGATCGTTCTGGGTCGATGCAAGCAATGGATTTTCCAGTCGACGGAACTCCTGTGGATCGGCTCACGGCAGTAAAAAAAGTCCTTCGAGAATTCGTAGCTGGTGATGGTCAATTCACGGGGCGTCCCAACGATCTGATCGGGCTGATTGCTTTTGGAGGCTTCGCGACCGCATTGTGCCCCCCAACGCTCGACCACAGCGCTGTTTTGAATGTGCTAGAAACCGTTGAAATTCCAACGCCTGTTCGAGACCAAGATGGCAGAATTGTCAACAAGCAATTATTTCAGGAAGAACAGGCAACAGCGATCGGAGACGCATTGGCATTGGCCGTGGAGCGAGTCAAAGACATTGATGCGACAAGTCGAGTTGTGGTACTGCTATCTGACGGAGAAAACACGGCTGGTACGATTGAACCAGAAGATGCAATCTCTGCCGCAGAACAATTTGGCATCAAAGTCTACACCATTGGAATTGGATCCAACGGGATGGCACCTTTCCCGTTTATTGACACCTTTGGAGACATTGTATTACGCCAACAAGCAGTCAGACTTGACGAAAAGACGTTGAAACAAATTGCAAAACAAACCGAAGGCAAATACTTCAACGCCAAAGATGTTGATTCTCTGGCGAATGTCTATGCCGAAATCGATCAGTTGGAAAGAACAGAAATCGAAGGCACCGTGTACCGTAGCTACAAAGAACTGTACTGGTGGCCACTGGTCATCGCTGCTTCCTTATGGGCCGTAACGATTGTCTTAAGCGATACGTGGCTGAAAACGATTCCTTAAACAATCGCTGTGTTCTACTGATCACTCTTCTGGAAAAACAACAGCGGTCATCAACGGCCACGTTGTGTGGATGAAGCGTGGGATGAAACAGTGTGGAGATAAACCGTGTCGATGAAACAGTGTGGAGATAAACCGTGTCGATGAATCGACAACACGACCGCTGCCCAACCATCGAGCTCTGAGAACCCGACAGCAGGCAAGGTCGTTCGACCAACACGTTAACCAAAGAATCGTTTCAGACGTTCTTCTTCCGGTGGTTTCGTGATTAAGCTCACGATGATCAACGCTGTCGTGCTGCACAAAAGCATTGTGGCCACAGGCATCGTTTCGTAGTCCGTGCCGGGAAGCTTCACTGTGAAGTCTCCAATCGCCGCATAGTTGGACTGCATAAACAAGTAAAACCACGACCCAAAGGCAGCCAAAACACAGGCGTAGGCTCCGGCCTTGGTCATCCTTTTCCAGTACAAGCTACCAAAGACCAACGGAAACAGTGCCGAAAATCCACTGAAGCACCAGACACCTAAAGTAAACACGGCGCGAGGTTCAAATAAGCTTAATACATACGTCACCAACACAATAAAGATGATGAAGCAGCGAGCAATATAAATGGTTTTGCGATCACTGATGCTGTCTTTTTTGCTGTAGTGCTTGAAGACATCTTCAGTAAACATCGTTCCAATGCACAGAAACTGACTGTCTAACGACGACATAATCGCCGCTAAAATTCCAGCCGTTAAAAAGCCGCCCAAAAGTGGAGTCGCCAGCTTCTTCACCATCACGGGAAGTACGATATTAGGGTTCCCTAAAAGCTTGGCTTGTAAAGGAGGCGGCAATGTGTCCAGAAACAACGGCGACGCTGCCCAAGCACCAATCAATACGCACGGTACCCACACAATCATGATAAAGATGGGGTGAGCGACCACGGGCAATTTAAAGCTGGACGCACTTTTCGCCGTCAGCCAATGTTGGAACAAGTGGGGAAACATGCCAACAGACAACGGGACAAACAGATATGTCAAAAATTTCAACTTAGAAATTCCGTGATGTTCTTCTCCCGTGGGAGCCCGAATCAACTTGCTTTTCGGAATTGCTTCACTGGCCGCCTTTAAGCTGGCCATCAGCGTGTCTTGCCCTCCCAGTTTCATCGCAATCACATAAAACGTGATGACTCCTAAAATCATAAAGACAATTGTTTGAAAGGTATTCGCCCACGCAGTGCCTCGCATACCGCCATAAAACACATACACCAACACGACGGCACAAATGATCAGCGAAGCCAATTCTTTAGGCAGGCCGCCATTACTTCCCGCCGAAAACGTGGCTTGCCCTTTTCCGTTGTCCTTTTTTTCAAGGAATTCTGGAAACGTGCCTTCTTCAAATGCTCCGGGAACCTTCACAACGACTTTGGGAGGTTCGCCTTCCACGTCAGATTTCACAACCGCGGCAACTCGACTGGTCATCGCATTAATCACAGAACCAGACGACATGACTCCAATGAGCAAATAGGGAATCACCAAACCGACAAGAATGGGAAACAGCAACAAGCCAATTTTGTCACTTCCAAAACGATCTCGAAAGTACTGAATTTGAGTCGTGTAGCCATACTTTTGTCCAAGCGACCACAGCTTGATACCAAGAATGAAGAAGCAGAGTGAGTGGATGATTCCACTGGACGATGCCAGCAATCCGTAAACTCCAACACCTTCACTAAATGATTCTCCTGTTGATCCCACTAGCGCAAATGCCGTCATGGTTGTGCCAAAAATCGACATCAGCAACAGAAAAGGGCCGATGGAATTGCTGGCCAGCAGATAATCTTTGCTGGTGCCTTTAAACAGCCGACTAGAAAAAATCCCCAGTAACAGCAGTAGACTAAGGTAGCATCCAATGATGATAAGCTGAGTCATCAGTGAGACCCTCCTTCAGAACCAGACGGATCTTCAAGGTGAGTGGGCCACGCAAACTTTGTCGCCAGAAACCACGTCACGCCAGCCGCAACTGAAATACCAGCGTGAAACAACAAGGTCATGGGCACGAACCCAAACACCAACGTGTCATTGTCCCACAACCAGTTATCCTGATGCAAAACAAGCAGAAGCACGACAAGGCCCCAAACGACAATTTTCATGAGCAGAATCTTTAGGAGTGAGGATTTTAAGCGGTGAGCTTGGGAAGAGCGAATTGGGGGAGAGTGACGGCCAGCGGTTTCAAAATCCAAACCGCTGCGTGCTCACATTCTTATCACAAACCCGGCAGCAAACAATCGTTGCAGCCGTACGACTGCATTTCTTGATCGAAAAGTGACCGCAATTCTTGATGCTGTGCAAGCTCAAGCCGCCTTACCACTCCTGTTCCGCGTCCTGGACCCCTTCGCGAATCTGTTTCTTTGCAGTCGCTGCGACTTTCTTGGCAAGCATGGCCAAGGATTCGGGAAGCTGCGAAAGTCGGATTCCTGTGAGCTGATCGATGGCCGCTCGAGGACGCTTATTGACGACTAGACAGATCTGAGCATGATGAACACGAGCCCAAGCACATTCCTCGGGAAACCGTTCGATCGCTTCTTCCAAGTACAATTCGGCTTCGTCCGGCATATTGGCCTGAATCAACCCGAGTGCCAGTTTCTTGACACGACTGCTGTCCAAGGCCGCATTGGAATCTTTCATGCGAAGATCAAACATCTTTTCCGCTGCCTGAATGTAGTCACCGGAATCCACCAAATCATCCACCAGCTTTTTCAACGTCTTCTTTTGAGATCGTTGAGACTGCTGTGATGAATGAGGCTCGCTATCTTTCACCGCAACATCTTTGGTGCCAAACATCAAAGTGGGGTCAGCATGACTTCCAACGTTGGTTTCAGACTCTGCATAGGGGCCATACGTTCCTGCGATGACTCGAAACAGATCCCATTTCTCGCAGTCGACCCAGCCCTTTTTTAAGTAAAGACTTCCAAGGCCAAAGCCCACGAATGCTCCCATCAAGTGCAACGCCGATGATCCGATTTGGCCTCGATCATACAGAAACAAACCGATCACCTGTTCCACCAAGCACAGAATACAGTACCAGTAAATCGTGATCTCGAAAAAGATGAAGTGAAAAAACAGGATCACAAAGGTGCTGAATTCATTCTTGGGTGCCCACACAAAGCAAATCGCCATGAGCCCCATAATGGCGGCAGATGCTCCCAAGCTTCCGCCCTGCGATCCCAGCATAATCAACTGTTCAAGTGCCGACTGTCCAACGCCGACTCCTAAGTAAATTTGCAGCATGCCTCGAAAACCAAGCTTGCCTTCAACAATCAGGCCGAACGCCCACAAGAAGAACATGTTGCCGATAAGGTGAACGTAGCCAGCATGCACAAAGATCGATGTCACCCACTGCAAAGGATGGATCGAGTCGTATTCTAAAACCCAACCATTCAGCAGTTCTGGTTCACCACGCCCCGTAATCACAAAACAAATTGTGTTGATCAAAATCAATACCAAAGTTGCTTTGGGAAAATGATAAATGGGAGCATCGGTACTTAATGGAATCAGCATAATCCGACGAGTGACTTGAGAAATTCGAGTTGGAATCAACAGCTGAAAAGGACGGCGTGATTGGAGAAGAATTCGTTACCTAAGAAACTCACCACTTCTCCCCATCAACACAATACCAACTTCCGTCTTAAAGGAACAACACGAGGCTCAGATTTCGAAGAGTTCACAGCCGTCAAACCCAAGGTTGCAAGCGACATCGATGAACGCCCCAGCAACAATCAACAATCAACGGTAAGTCTTTCACAGCAGCCCCCTCTTTTCTTCACCACACACCGTCCTGCAGCCGATCGACCTTTGCTCGTCGTGAAATCACTTACATTCAGTGACTGCAAGTTGAAGAAGTTGTTTCAAGCGAACCGGATCAGTTGTTAACACCTTTGCGACAAACCCTTTTTTATGAGCAAAACGGACTTCGCTTTCTGCTTCAATCTGCGAAAAATTTAGCCGTTGATTATCGTTGTAGCGCGTCATCCCATAGCCGTCGCCGCGACGATCTGGATATACAAGAGCATGGACCTGACCCTGCTTCCCTTCGCTTTCAATAAACGTGTAGATCCCGAAGGATGGATCATTGGCGATCGTATCGGTCTTTTCCAAGAACATCGCCTGAATCGGTTCATCATCTGTTTCGATCGTCCAGTACTCAGCATGCAATTTCAGATAGTCAAGCCGTTCGCGCAACGTCTTCAGGTAGTTCACAATGTCTTCACCCACCATACACATGACTTGGTAAATGGGACTATGTTGGTTCAGTTCTTTGACGTTGGCAAATCGATGCAACAAGGTGATATCGACTGGGGAATTTAAAGCCCCCAATGCTGTGCGAGGAATCCCCATCAACTTGGCAGCCTGATTCGGCCCCAAGGTATCCAGCCATTCCGCCGGTCGCAGCCAAGCACAAAACGACAACGCATCTTCGTAAAGTCCCAAGTGCTGCAGCACAAGAGACAAAGCGCAAAGCGGATCGGCATCACGAGGAAACTGATGATGGTCAAAGTTATTCAGATCTGGGTTGTGATCTCCTCCCACGTCGACCACGCAAATCAACGGGTCGGCTAAATCGCTTGCGGTTGGCTCACGACGTTCAATGGGAACGCCATGCAAATGAGCCAAGAGACAACACGCAAGAAAGTCGTCTTTATGAGCACCGCCGGGGTGAGTCACGATGAGTTGTATTGTCATAAAAATGTGATTCAGGGGATTGAAAGATTCTAAAATTCCGGGTGAACAACAGATCGTTCAAAATCTGTTCTTGCTGTATGCTGCCAGACTACGGCACGTTTCCATGAAACAAACCATTCTGTCCTTGATGAGTCTAAGCGCATTGCGGATTCTCATGAAAACGTGCCCGAGGAACTCAGAAATGCCACGAACGCAAAAGAACAACATGGGCACTGAATTGAGTACCAGTCAGAAACGGACACGGATAAGGTCGAAACGCTGTCGCCAACTGTGTTCAGGAAGCCAGCTGTGTTCAGAAATTCTTAGCTGTCGCCAACCGTGTTCAGGAATTCTTAACCGACCAGCAAGCCCACAAAACAGCTCGCAGATGACTTCCGGCTGTGAGTGAATAAAATCTGAGTGATGAAAATCTGCTCGCCTAACTGTCAAACGATCCCCTTTGAACTGCAGTAAACCCACTGCTTTCATTCCAAGCATTTCTTCGAAGAATTATGAATCAATCCCAGTCTAAAAATCCTTTGCACGGTGTCACTCTCAAAATGATGCTGGAATATCTGGTGGAAGAGTACGGTTGGGAAAGACTGGGAGACCGCATTCGAATCAATTGCTTCAACACCGATCCAAGCATCAATAGCAGCCTGAAGTTTCTGCGCAAAACCGAATGGGCTCGCCAGAAAGTGGAAACGCTGTACGTGTATTCCATCAGCTATGACAAGCGACGAGGAAAAAGTGATCCAGTCACCGATCAACCAGCAACTCCACCAAATCCCGACGAACAGGTCAACGAAGAATAACGATCAAAAGCTGTGGCCTGCCGACCACTTATGTGGGGAAGCTTTTGGCCGATGCGGTGGATGGCATAAAATTTCAAACGGTGAAATTTCAGCCAATGAGTTTACAATCATGGGAATTCGCTGCTGATTGTAGGATTGCGACAATCAGCTGGCTGGATAAACTACTGCAACAGAGTGGGTGAAGGTGTGGTCGGAAACTCGGGACTCGCCGAGCGAAATATCTGAACAGAGGAAACGTAGCGTGGCTCAGATTGATGTCTATAAAGAATGGTTGGGGATCCCAGAAGGCGATCGTCCGCCAGACTATTACACATTGCTGCGATTGGTTCAGTTCGAAGACGACGTCGACAAAATTAACGGCAACTATCGGAAACTGAATGGGCATGTACGAAAGTATGCGACCGGGCAATACCTTCAAGAATCTCAAGCACTGCTTAATGAGCTTGCAAAAGCAATGCTGTGTCTGACGGATCCCGTATCGAAAGCAGAATACGACGCCAGTCAGGGTCGAGAAGTTCAAGCAGCAACGGGTGCCGAAGAAGTCACCACATTAAGTGTGTTGGTTCAAAACGGCGATCTGGAACGAGCTCAAGTCACAGAAGTCGAACACTTTGCGGATGCTCGTGGGTTGTCTCATCGAGACGCATTGGTGCAGATGAAGCTGGTGAAGCCATCCGTGGCAACTCGCGCAATGGCTCAGGAATACCGACTGCCGTTCGTCGACTTAGACGACATGCTGCCTGAAGACGACATTTTAGACAAACTGCCCCGAAGCGTAGTCAAAAGACACTCGTGCCTGCCCTTATTTGAAGAACGAGGACGTTTGCTGGTGGCTTGCGTCGACCGACCGTCTCCCGAATTGGAGGACGAAGTACGTCTGCGTTATGGCATGTCGATTCGAGCTGTCATTGCGATGCCTCGTAGTATCCAGAAGGCTCATTCAAAATATTACGCTGCGGGAATGCGGACGGAATCCAAGTCGGACTCCACAACCGCCGAAAAAACAGGGAAGGGCCAAGCAAAGACCAAAGCTGCCCCGAAGAAAAAAGCGTCAAGTGGCAAGCTGTCAGACGAAGAAAGAAAACAGAGAACTCAGTACAGCCTGATCGCCATTTGTTGGTCGATCGTGATCCCTTCGATTGTACTCAGTCAGTTTACGAACTTAGGCACACTGCCTGTTGTCGGGATTGGGCTCGGTATCGGCCTTGCCGTCGGCGCGGTGCTGAAGCTGACCTACTGGAAGTAGTCTCGGGCGGACAATTGCAGCGCTGACTGAAATGATTCTGCAGTCAATTTCGCTGCGATACTGCTGTCAGTATTAGCTGCTAAGCCCAGAAAACACTGCCTGCTGGCACCATCGCCCACACATGGGAGTGTCAGTGGCCGTGCCCAAACAGCCATCAAGGCAGAACGCCGAATGGAATACACTGTGCGCTGCCTTTAAACCGCATGACCGCGTAAAACACGGAATTTTAGGTAGTTTTCGCCTGTCTCAAGTGAAACTTAAGGTGCGTCGTATTGTCGCAACAGAGGTTTCTCGCGTCAGAATTGCTTTCCTTCCCTTGGAATTCCGCAGACAATGACTTCGATGTCAGTGCTGAAATGGTGTGTTTTCCACCCGATTTCAGACTTCGTCGACTGAGACTTCTGGCGTTCTTGGCAGGTGTGTGGATATTGGCCATGCCAGTGATGTCACACAGGAGCGATTTTGGCGATGATTGCAGTTTTCAAGCCCAGAAATCTCAACAATCAGATCTCAGACTTCATTCGTCGCGTGAGTTTCTGTGATGGCCTAGTATTCTAAGCGGCTTCCAATTCCCTTTGGCAGGTTGTCGGTAAAGCGAATTCGCTTTCTCTTTTCGTGACATCAACTTTCGTTCTTCGCAAACTGATTCGAATCAATGGTTCTTGGACTGACTTTTCTGGTGACCAAGATTCGTTTCATGCTGGCTTAAATCAGCGGTTTTTTCATGCAGGTTCCCATCCGAACATCCCTCTCACTGTTTCTTGCAGCGTCTGTCTTCGTTGTTGTTGGCTGCGAACAGCAAAACGTGCCTTACACCTTCGTGTTCAGTGAAAACACCGAAGCGTTGATCCCTGAAGCGAAAGACGGCATTGCAGAATCGCCTGGTGTCAAGCAGATGATTTTGGAACGATTCGGGCAGCCCGAAGAATTGGCGTTGTGGAACGATCTGCCCATCGAATTTGGAGGAATCAAGGGGACAGTTTCAAAATTCGAAGCAGGGCCAGATGGAACGGCCACCGTAAAGCTGGAACTCAAGGAAGAATATATCAGCCAAATCGGTCGTCCTGCAGCTCAGTTGCAGTTTACCGCAGGCGAAGCCAAGCTCGTGATTTGTGACGTGTTAAGCTGGGATGCAGAAACATCCACAGCCACAATCAGTGGAATCAAAGATCAAGCAGTCGCTGAAGGTGACAAGTTGATCATGGACGCCGGTAGCAACCTGCGTTTTGGGCATCAGATTTATATGCAACACTGCGTCCACTGCCATGGGACGACAGGAGACGGTCAAGGCCCGACAGCCCGATACTTGAAACCTCGCCCTCGAGATTTCCGGCATGGGATCAGTAAATTCACATCAACTGATGGCCGTTCCAAGCCAGCAAAGGCAGACTATGTTCGTACTTTACGGGAAGGAATTCCGGGAACATACATGCCATCCTTTGTGCCGATGCTGAACGATGAAAAGCTGAATGCCGTTGTTGAGTACGTACGGTTTTTGTCCATTCGAGGCGAAATGGAACGTAAGCTGGTCAGCGAATTGGCAGTCGACTACAGCCAAAGCATCTATGCAGAACGGTTGGCCGACGATGAAACTCGGGAAGAAATTCTTGAAGAATTCATAGAGTTCATGGAAGAAGACATGGTGGACATTCTGGATGAAACCGGGGAAGACCTGATCGAAGATTGGGAGGACGCTGAAGATTCTGTTGTGATTCCAGATTTGGGGCGAATGGAAGACACAGCTGCTTCTCGACGTCGAGGGCGTGAATTGTATTTAAGCCAAGCACTCAATTGTATGGGCTGTCATGGTGCTGCTTGCGAAGGCAATGGGCCTCAATCATTGATCTACGAAAAGCACCCAGACACTCAAGAACTGTATCCCGAAGCTGGCCTTCATGATGTCTGGCATAATGTGAATCAGCCTCGAAATTTGACTCGAGGAATTTATCGAGGCGGACGGCGGCCGATCGATCTTTACCGAAGACTCCATGCTGGAATCAAGGGAACTCGAATGCCTTCGTTTAAGAGTCTCCCGGAAGAAGATATTTGGCACTTGGTCAACTACATCTTGAGTATTCCGTTCGAAGTTGATCCGGGAGCCGCAGAAACGAAAGCCGACGAAGCGGCGGAAGCAAACAACTAACCCGCTCCGACATGGTGTCAGGCAGTGCCTTTCCGCATGGCAGTAAGAAGCAGCTTGGGACAGCAAAACTGTTCGAAGCAAAACTGGTAGACGTTTGGTTAAGAGAAGACAGTAGGAAAGTGATCGAGTGAAGAAATTCTGGGCAATATTTTTCATGGTGTGGCCAGTTCTGGCGGTGGCAACCTGTGCGATTGCTCCCAGCATGAATTGGTGGTTCCCAGGTGCTCCGATGTCCAGAATCGGCGAACGCATCGACTGGTTGTTTTACGTCATCTTGGCGATCGTTGCGGTCACCTTTGTGGGAACTCAGGTTGCTCTCGGATACGTGCTTTGGAAAGGTGCAACCAAAGCCGAAGATTCCTCCGTGGCTTACAATGATGGTAATCACAAACTGGAAGTCGTTTGGACGATTGTTCCGGGAATTGTGCTGGTCTTTATTTCGGTGATTCAAATGGACGTTTGGGCCGACTTTCGGATCACCGAACGCTACGACGAAAAAGCAAGATCAGAAGGGCCATGGATGGAAGTCAATGCTCGCCAGTTTGAATGGCGGATGCGCTATCCGGCTCCAGGGCAACGTTTAATGAACGAGGAAATGCCCACCGATGTTCATGCTGTCAACGAAATGCATTTGCCATCGGGGCGCCCCGTGATTTTCAACCTGAGAACCATGGATGTGCAGCATTCGTTTTTTGCTCCAGAACTTAGAATTAAGCAAGACGCGGTGCCGGGCAAGATCATTCCAATGATGGTTGATATCCCAACCCCTGGCAGCTACTCGCTGGTGTGTGCCGAACTGTGCGGTTGGGGGCATTACAAGATGGCAGCCACCATCGTGGCAGAACCAGAAGAAGAAGCGAAAAAGTACATTCGACAACGACAATTAGAACAGAACTTTGATGGAGTCGAATTGGGATCCAGCGACGATTGATTGCCAAGGTCGTGAAGTGCGGCGGTTTGGAATCGAACAGAAGAATTCACATTGGCAAGCCAGTTGCCAATACAGAACACAGCGGCAAGCCAGTTGCCAGTACAGAACACAGTGGCAAGCCTTGCCAACACAGAACACAGTGGCAAGCCTTGCCAACACAGAACACAGTGGCAAGCCTTGCCAA
>CAYTUE010000103.1:13243-14473 GCA_964441085.1 uncultured Planctomycetaceae bacterium | reverse complement strand
CTCCGCCGTCCAGCGTTACTCAAACGGCACGCGAACAATCACCGTGTCTCCTCGCCCCGTTTTGTCGGCCACACTTTGAATGGACCACAGATCCAGCAGATTGTCTCCATCCACCACGCTCGCACTGTAGTCGCCCCAGGCACCACCTTCTGTCGCCGCTTGACCTTCACCAATACGAACCGGGGCTCTCATCGTTCCCCGCTCATCAGTGGATTTTCGAAATGCAAATCGAGGACTCACAAACATGTCGGCTCCCGTCTCCTGAAAACCAACCAACACATCATGATTTTTGTTCACAGCCAACGCTGTCTGAATCAAGCTGCGTTTTTTATCCGTCAGCAGTCCACTTTGCACAGTTGAACCATCTAATCTGATTTGGTTCCAGCGAATTGCCGATCGACCATTCACATTGATCGTATGAGCAAACCAGATAAAGCCCCCCTGCAAAACAATCTTCTTGGGGTTCCGACCACCCGAGGCGACTGTCTTGTCTGTCCCCTTTTGAGGAGCAGGAGAAGGCCAGCGAAAGTCCTTCCAGCCATGAGCCGTCACGGCCGTTTTTTGTGCAACGGGTGTCCCATCCGACAAGCGGGACACTTTCGTAATTTCGATGTTTCGATTCGTCAGCTTTAAGAAGTACAAGTCATCACTGACATCTTGGCTCGAAACCGGTTGTCCCAGGTTCACAGGAAAGTGATACACAGTTGCTGGACGCCCCTGTTTCACTTCGAAAGTCTTCAGCACAAAGGTTTGTTCGGGACCACCCGGAAACGAATAGCCAACCCAGTTTTTGCTGTAGCCGATTCCGCCGCCATCTCGACCATCTGGCGCTGGCACAGGATAGGTATTCCATGCTCCCGTGGGATCATTCGTTTCGGAAACCGAAATATTCACCGGCTTCTGCTTGGCTTTGTCCCAAGGGTTCCACAGGTCGAATCCAAACACTTGATTGTGTGCATCATAAAACAACTTGGGATCAATGCCCCCGTTAAAACAACTCTGAGACACGCCTTGCACATACTCCCCCTGCTTGGTGTAAATAATCAGCCCTTTGTTCGTCGCATGCAGTACATAGTTTCCGCCAACAGCGATTTGAGGATCCACTTGGCGATTGCCATCGGTTGCCCCGTCAAACACAAGATAGCCAGAAACCTGTCGAGGATTTCCGCCCAACTTTCGCGGCTTGCAAGTTCCGTTTCGGTTAAACGTCTGACTATGAATTGGACGAAC
>CAYTUE010000103.1:0-13143 GCA_964441085.1 uncultured Planctomycetaceae bacterium | reverse complement strand
TGAAAGAAGTTCACAGTGAACAAAAAACACTCGGCGGATTTGTGAAGTCTTTTATGTTTACCAAACGAAAACCGACATGCTGGCATCCATAATAAGGTAAGTCAGTGAATCCGACGCTTTGATCGTTGATTCACACACAAAATGAACGTTTCACGGATTCCAACTCCTCGATGAGCACTGGATTGGCCGCCGCTACGCCATTTTCTGCGACCGACAAAAGTGCCACAATTCGCCGCGCGTTGTGGATTCTGACCAGCGAAAACCGTTTCCTCTTGCTTCTGTAAGCAATTCTGCCCCAAACTACGGTCATCGACTGCCCTTAACGGGCCAATCAGCCCTGTGTCTATCTGCTAGATCTTTACCTAACAGCCCCCTGAGTTCCCATGATCAGACCCTTTCGATTTGCTGTGCTTGGTTTCCTCCTGCTGTTTCCTGCGTCTGTAAACGCTCAGGGCCTGCTTTGGTACCTGCCAGAAGACAACACAGGAGTCGAATACCAAGGCGAAATCACGACGGAAACAATCCGCGACGATCTTCCAGAAGGCATGGAAATCATCCGCAAAGAACGTCAAATGACCATCAAATCGGTTGGTCAAGAAGACGCAGAATACAACGGCACCGTTCAACCCTGCCGGTGGATTGAAATTAAAGTCATTACCGGAGAAGCCGGAGCCGCAGGAATCGACCCAGGCCCCGTTGGGCAACGAATTTACAAGGTTTTAGTGCCAGAATCGAAAATCATCGACCAACCCAAAGACAAATCCAACGTCGAAAACATCATGATTCCTATCGTGAAAGGCTTCCGACGAAACGGCGAATCAGCCGTCCAACCCATCAAAACAAAAGGCTTGGCTTTCTATCCCACCATCTGCCAACTCGTTCCCTTTCCAGACTTAGAAGTCGTTGCCAGCTCTGAAACTCCCCAGATGAAGGCCACCAACATTTCCGTCAATGCTCGCCATGTGAAAGGTGCTACCTCCAGCGAACGTCCCGAAAGCAGAACAGAAGCCGAAGCAGATATGTGGGTATCCAGCGAAGTTCCATTCGGACTCGCACGCTGGGAAAGTGTTGTGACCCAGAAGAAAAAAGAATCCACCGCACCCCGATCGGCCTTCGTTGTCACTCAAAAAACCAAGAGTGAAATGTCAGTCAGCCGTATTTTGACATCCGCTGAAAGTGAACTTGTGGTGCAGTAGCCCCAAAAGCAGGCAGACAACACAACGATCGTGCAAAATTCATTCAGCAAAATCAAAACAGATGACCTCCGTTCCCCTTCTGTTGTGCTGTTTGAGTGCCGCAAAATCGCACAGTTCCTCAAACCCCGTCGAAATACGGGAAAACCACCACCAAGCGTTCTCTCTCTTTGTCAAATATTCCATTATCGGAATGATCTGCCGGTTTTTCTTAAAATATCAGTAAGAAATCAACCGCTTCAGACAACTACTACTATCTGCGGATGTTTTTTTGAAACGGTTGGCTCGGCTTTTGCTGTGACCTTTTCATGGAACAGGAAAAAAGACGGCCTACCATCGAGGAAAGATGGAGATCGCAGGTCAGAAATGACATAGCACCCAAATACGGAGATGAAGATGCTTGTACTTAGCCGCAAAGTTGGAGAATCAATTCAAATCAGTGACAATATTTTTGTCAAAGTCATTGAAGTCAAAGGGGGCCGAGTTCGGCTGTCTTTTGATGCTCCCAAAGAAATCCAGATTCTCCGTGAAGAACTGTCGGTCGAAGCAGCAAAGGCTGAACCTACGACACACTTCACAGCATCTGACGGCCCTTCTCAACGGAGACGGAATGCCGTGCATCAGCTTTCTCGGTGAAGTCGACAGCCCACGACGTGCCCACCAAATCCTAAAGACAGTTTCGACACAGAGCGGATTTCTGGTCGAACCCGTAACTGCGATTCGATGTTCATGAAACACTGTGGGTCCGCATCCAGATAATTTGTGGTCGGCAACACAACGCCTTTTTGCATCGCTTGTATTGCGACGCCTAGCTCCACGCTTCCTGCTGCTCCCAGCAAATGACCGGTTGCCCCTTTGATCCCGAAACTCGGGGGCAATGAAGCTCCAAAATGACGCTTTAGCCCGTTCGCTTCGCATTGGTCATTCGGAATCGTTCCCGTTCCGTGCACGCTGCATAAATCGGTCAATCGACCATCTTCCAGCTGATCGAGCACGCTTTCGACAACGGCCCCTGTGGCATCGATTTGAGTCAGACCGGTTGGGTCTGTCAGCCACGCTCCACCAGCCACCCGCACATCCGCGTGATGACCTCGACGAGAAGCATGACCGGCGGATTCCAAAATTAAAATGCCGGCCCCTTCACCAACATGAAATCCGTCTCGATTCACATCAAACGGGCGACATCCCGATCCCGGATTTTCCGCTCGCGAAAGCACACCCAAACGATGGAATGCAGCCATCACAGAAGCCCGAGCCGACGCATCTGCACTGCCCACCACACAGACATCGACAACACCCTGATGAATAAGCATGGCCCCTTGCAATACGGCAATCAACCCAGTCGCACAAGCAGCCACCGGACACTGCCCAGGGCCTGTGGCATTCAAAAGCCGACAACAAGCTCGCTGACAAGCGTCAGGCAGCAAGGCTGATCCAAACGTATTTTCATGTCCCAATCTGCCAACTTCCAATCCCGACTGCCGTCCGCTTGTCATAGCAAACCAATCTTCGATGGCTCGTAAGCTTGGCTTGCTGGTTCCCACCACACAGCCCATGTTGAATTGGCGAGCTTCTTCTAACGTCAGGCCAGCAGTTTGCAAAGCTTCCAATAACGCCAACAGAGTCATCGAATTCACAAGGTCAAAACCAAAGTCCGCCACAACGGATTGACCAATGGAATCACGACTTAACTTTTCATGCAGACTCTGTAAAACTAAGTCTTGGTCGACAACGGCTGCACTTGGCACTTGCTTCAAGAACTGTGCCAACGCATCCCAATGATCAATTTGATCAGGAGTCAACGGGCGGACGGCTTGCTGGTTACTGCAGAGTGCCTGCCACAGTTCATTCGATGAAAGACCGAATCCTGTGACCGCACCAAATCCCGTCACAACAACATCACGATCAGGAAACTTCTTGTCACAAAAGCTCAGCACAGAACAACGATCCCACCATTCCAATTCGCTGCGATGTTATCGCAACTGCTGAAATGGTTTTTCAGAATGAAAGGGATCATACAATGTTGCCAAACCCGCTTCCGCGAGTTCTCGACCAGTCACAAAACGTCCAGGACGAGTCCACTTGCTAAGCTGTTCGGCATCGATGGGAAACAAGGACGCCAAGAGCTCATCCAAGTCTGTTTCCAACTGCCGAAAGTAGCGAGCCCACTCTGCCGCTTCTTCCATGCGAACTTCTTCTTCCGACTGCCATCGCATCGGATGAAACAACAAAGTGCTTACCTTCGTCACAAACCGACGCCGACACGCAGCAAAGGGCATCAAAGCAGCCGAAGAACATTCCCCCATGACCACTGCGGTTGTTTTGAATTCTCGAGTGCGAATCAGTGTCGCCAATGACAACCCCGAATACACACTGCCTCCACAGCTATCAAAGTAGATGATTCCCGTGCTCCCCACCGGAAAATCGAGCAGCCGAGACACCGTTTCATCCTGCCGCTCCGCCGAAAGGTCGCCTGTAATTGCGACTTCCCAAGGACTAGGTCCAGCATTCGACATGCGTCCCACTGGCACGCTGGGATAAGCCGATAATCGTGAATTTGATTGTTGTCTTTCCATACCGATGATTTACCGCATCCCGACAGCTGAAACCAGTGTCAGACCGCGTTCTGCGAAAATTCTTTTCTTGCATCTCAAAACAGATCGTGCTGTTCTCCATACCAAGCACCGCGGCCATTCGCTTTATCAGCCCAACGCACACGACAACTCGGTCAGATTTCCGTGCAGAACGGCAGAAGGACACGACCAAACCAGAAAAAACATGCTTTCTCGAACCGCTCGTTCTGCCGGATGGCCTGCCAC
Organism: uncultured Planctomycetaceae bacterium; assembly: GCA_964441085.1. Taxonomy (GTDB): domain Bacteria; phylum Planctomycetota; class Planctomycetia; order Planctomycetales; family Planctomycetaceae; genus Fuerstiella. The sequence goes on along the minus strand of CAYTUE010000103.1, from coordinate 9,131 downwards.
AAATCCGGCCCCTTTTGTTGCCGCCAACCATGATTGAGCCGACCGCAGCGCAAGCGAATTTGCTCGTCGACGAATATGCTCTCCCGCAACACTTCCCAAGGCGTGACATCCTAAGGCTGCTTGCTGAAGTTCTTTCGTAAGCCCAGCACATTCCTCCTGCAAGGGAATCACATACTCGTTCAGCTCCGGACGCTTTGCCGCCTCATCAGAAAATTGTCTTACCGAACCACATGCAGCCCCGATCGCAAGAGCCGACGTGCCTAATGATCCCGCGCCGCCGCCTGTTCCCTGACTCATCACGTTTTCAACTGGGCCATGCAACACATCATCTGCCGTCACGCGAACATCATGCAATTCTACGGCTCCTGTTTGAGAAGCATTGAGTGCCATGAGATCCGCAGGATCTTTCGCATTCACACCATCCAACTGTGTCGACACGCTCAATAACATTTGCCGACCGTCTTCCAAAGCCCCGCCCGTGACAAGGACATCAGCCATCGTGGCTCCTGTAGCCCAAGGTGCCACCCCAGATAGCACGAATCCCGATCCTTCTTCACGAACGCTCACCATGGGCTTCTTTAAGTGTTGACCAGAAGTCGTCAAATGAGAAATTCCAACGGTCGCAAATAAGTCTCCCGACAACAACAAAGGAAGGAGGCGGTCTTTGGCATCCACATTGGACGACGTCACAATACGGCGCACTGCCGCGCTGCGTTGAGTCCACACAAAGGTTGATGTCAAACACGCTGAAGCCATCTGTCGAAGCGCTTCGATTAACGATTCGGAAGAAAGCGGGTACCCACCGTATTCCGCCGGAATGTCCCACTGCATCACTCCCGCATCTGCCATTCGTTTTAGCTGAGTCTTAGGCCACCCAAGCAATTGGTCAGAACACGGTTCAGCAATCAATTGTTGAATCAGTGTCTGAAATTCCTTCGTCTGCAAAATTTCGTCCATCACTCTTCCCTCATTTTCGCCATGCTTTCCAATGACATCGCGGCCAGTTCACTGATCAGCGGACGGATTCAGTTCTGTCCCCTGAGCTCTTCCACGAGCCCAGCCATCTAAATTATCAAGCGTGCGACGACCGCGCAAAAAATACATGCCATCCAACGCATCAAAATCTGTTCGCAATTTTTCTACCGCCCGTTCACGCCATTCCAACTGAGTGGCCGAAATCGCAAGCAGTTCCAACATGTGGTCGACTAACAAGCAGCCAATTTTTCGGTGACTTGTAAACGATGGATGCACATGGTCAACAAGTATGTTGTCGCCCACCAATCCCTGCTGGCTTTCCTTTTCAAAAAACTGATTCAGATCAACCAGCTCAACGGCAGAATCAGCAGCAACTTCTCGAAATAAAAACTGCAACGATGAAGTCATCCGCAACGGACACACATCTTCGTCACATGCCTTCTGAAAAGCATCGCGAGCAGCTTGAACCTGCCCTTGATTCAACAATTGCCGCCCCAACTCATACCACGCCAATGCATACTGCGGTTGCCAAGCGCATAGTTCTTTCAGCATCGCTACGGCAGCTTGAAAATCAGTTGCTGCAATGCGAGCCGCCATGCCCAGTTGCTTTAAAAACTGCTGCTGATCGGCATCACTAGTCAACGAATCAAACTCACTTTTAAAGGGTGGACAGTCTCGAAGATTGACCACCGGACTGACCATCAAAAGAGGAATTTTTCGTTCACGACAAACGGCAACAAATCGTCGCAGGTTTCGTTGAAACTGCCGCTGAATTCGCTGCCGATCGATCATGTCTCGACGATATGTCTCCCAACCATCCGCCTGATCCAGTAACGCTTCCACTTCCGTTGGCAGAACCTTTGAAACAATCTGCTTGCTTTGCTGAACTTCGCGCTCCGTCCCCGATGAAAACCAACTTCTTAAGACTCGAACTGACGCAAGATTTGACCAACCCACGGCTGATTCACCAAACGTATCAATGGCCCGCACAGCATCTCGGTAAGTCATAAATTCCAAAAACTCGTTGTGTCCTGTACACAGGACAATTGCAGCAGGTTCGTAATCGATGACCTCATTTAAAATGGGCAACAGTCGATAGCTGGCATAACTGACACCGCCACAATTCACCACGTCCCAGTCGTATTCAGGAACTGCCGCATTCAGCCCCACTTCCAGACACGTTGGAAACGAAGTGGGCACAGAAAACGGACGCCCTTGTACGGTCGATCCTCCTAGCACGAAAATACGTCGAGTCTTCGACGTCGTGGCTTTCGGAAAAGAATCTGCAGCAAAGTAAGCTCGACGATTTTCGGCCACCCGGTACGTTTGTTCGTCTTCATCCAAAACAAACAAAGGACGTTGGCCCAAGTATTCCACGTACCCATTAGCGGAAGGCAAGTCTTCAACAAAAAATCGGCACACCCATTCCACGGAAGCAGGCACCAATAAACCCACCACAACCGCAGCAATCCGAAACCAATGGCGACGCCCTTTCATTCGCTTTTTGCCGCCACAATCGTGAAGTGATGAGCAGCAGATTCTTCAGTATTCGGATAGTCGCTTCGCAAATGCACGCCTCGACTTTCACGGCGAGCCACCGCGGCGGCGGTCATAATTCGAGACACCACCATCATGTTCTGCAACTCCCAACCTTCCGGCCCGGTCAAGTCTCGACGACAAACATAGTTCGCCCAAAAGTCAAGCTGTTGGCTGGCAGACTGAAGTTCTGATTCACAACGACTAATTCCCACATAGCGCCACATTAAGCTTCTCAATGAATTTCGAATGTCGGCGAGGTCCAACGAATCATCGGTACCATGAGGCAGTCCTGCGACGGATTTCAAATCTGGAGCCGTAAAGCAATCTGGCTGATTGATCGCCGCAATGGAAGCATTGCGACCACAACGTTTGCCAAACACAACCCCTTCCAAAAGACTGTTACTGGCCAAGCGGTTGGCTCCATGCAGTCCGGTTGAAGTCACTTCACCGGCCGCCCAAAGTCCGGGCAACGATGTCAATCCCTGAGTATCCGAAGTGACTCCCCCAATCATATAGTGAGCCCCCGGACGCACGGGAACTCGATCCTTTGTGATATCCAAACCAAATTCCAAACACACCTTACCGATGCCCGGAAAGCGACTGCGAATTTTGGCTTCACCAATGGGCCGCAAATCAAGGTAGACACAAGGATGAGCCGTCTTTGTCATCTGTTGAGTAATCGCTTGGCTGACCACATCGCGAGGAGCCAATTCCATCGCTTCGTTATAGTCGGCCATAAAGCGGTACCCATTGCTGTCTACCAAATGAGCCCCTTCGCCTCGAACAGCTTCTGTAATCAGATGGCGAGAACTTCCAGCAATGTATAAGACAGTCGGGTGAAACTGCATGAATTCCATGTCACGCAATTCACATCCCGCTCGAAACGCCAAAGCATGCCCATCGGCCGTTGCAATCGATGGGTTCGTGGTTTCACGATAAAGGGCTCCTGCACCACCAGTACACAAAATCGTTTGCTTAGCCCACACAAAGGTGCGTCCGTGATTGGCGTTCCACACCAAAGCACCTCGACACACACCGTCCATCGTCAGCAGGTCAATCGTAAATGTCTGCTGCCAGATATCCACATTGTCTGCCCCATAAGCCGCTTCATGGACGGCTCGCATGACTTCCCGACCGGTTGCGTCGCCCAAAGCATGAGCCACTCGAGCATGACTGTGGCCTCCTTCCAAGGTCAGAGCAATTTCGCCTTCATGCTGATCAAATTCGGTCCCATAGTTCACGAGCTCGCGAATTCGGTCGGGAGCATCTCGAATCACTTCTTCCACAACCGTGGGATCACACATTCCCTTTCCTGCGGCAATGGTATCCGCCACATGATTGGCAAATTCGTCCAAAGGATCCAGAACCCCCGCGATGCCTCCCTGAGCCCACGCGCTGTTGGAATGAGACAACCGATCCTTCGAAATCACAATCGTTTTCAACGACGGATCAATTTCCAAAGCCGCACGAGTCCCCGCAATTCCGCCACCGATGATCAGCACATCAGTAAACAGGTGAGGAATTCCCTTGGCTTCAAACGGAACCAGATACCTCCGAAGCGATTGAACTTCGATTTGCTGAGCCTGCATAAACGGGATTTCTGAATGGAACTGATTCAACAGCAAAGGAAACGAATAGACAGGTCAAATGTTCTTGCGGTCCGGAATTATCAGCTTAACAGCCTTCGCGTGCGAATGAGCGCTGGATTTTTTATCGATACCGTTTAAGAAACGTCACTACACGACCTGAGACTCAATCATTTCGAAAGCAATCAAGCATGTCTTCCAGCGTTTTCACCGGCTGTATCCCGGCACTCATGACCCCATGCGACGAATCTGGAACTCCAAATTTCGACGCCTTGGTAGAAAAAGCAAAAAAACTGATCGATGCGGGCATGCATGCGGTTGTTTATTGCGGATCGATGGGTGATTGGCCTCTACTCACAGACGCCCAACGTCAAGAAGGCGTCAAACGGCTGGTCGATGCTGGGATCAAGGTCATCGTTGGTACGGGAGCCCAAAATTCGGCGATCGCAACAGCTCACGCAGCCCATGCTCAAGAAGTCGGAGCAGCCGGCCTGATGGTGATTCCTCGAGTCCTCTCACGAGGAACTTCGCCAATCGCTCAACGACATCACTTTGCCAGCATTCTTTCTGCGGCACCTCATCTCCCTGCCGTTATCTACAACAGTCCGTACTACGGCTTTGAAACCAAGGCCGACTTGTTCTTCGACCTTCGAAAAGAATTTCCAAGCCTCGTCGGCTTCAAAGAATTCGGAGGATCAGACAGCCTGACCTATGCCGCCGAACACATCACATCGGCAAACGACGATGTTGTGCTGATGGCAGGCGTTGATACCCAAGTGTATCACGGCTTTATTCACTGTGGAGCAGTCGGAGCCATCACGGGGATTGGCAACTGCATTCCCGTTCAGGTTCTGAAACTTGTATCACTGTGCGAAGCTGCAGCAAACGGCTGCGACAAAGCTCGTCAACATGCCGCAGAACTCACCGAAGCCCTCACTGTACTGAGCTGCTACGACGAAGGCCCCGACTTGGTGCTGTACTACAAATTCCTTTTAGAACTTCAAGGGGAAACAGAATACCAACACCACTTCAATTCCACTGACAAGCTCAGCGCAAGCCAACAGGGCCACGCCAAACGTCAATTCAATCAGTTTCTCACTTGGTGGGAATCATGGCCCGGCCGAACCGCATAAGCGGTTGAAAGTCCATGCCACGTTGAACAATTCAGTCGCAAGCAAACAATCGCCACGGAGGTCAATCCGTGGCGATTGTCATTTCGCATCCCCAAAATCCAAGAGGGGGCGTTGTTGTAGCAGCTCAGTACAATGCTTGCCCTTGCAATTCCTTCTGGCATCGCAGAGTCACAGGTCGGTGCGTGCACGATCGTCGAACCGATGGCAGCCGATTCGATAATTCACGAACAGAAAGAGCGAGTTCACTGACACGAAAGACATGAGTGGTTTCAAATAAAACACACTCCCCAAAATTAGAACTCACCGACCACTTCGCCTGACGCTCGAGTTCCCAGTGCGTTGTACAGACCAGCGTCGATATTTTCGCTGACAGCTCGCACGGAACCATCACACATTGCAAATTGAGCAATGCCCTCGTGAGGTGCGGAAAGCCCCTTATCATCGCCACCAAATTGGTTCGGACGGAATTGAGTTTCAAACAAAACCATGTGCCCGTGGTCATCAGAAAAATCTGTGATTTCACGCACAGCAGCCGACCAAGCTGTTTCAAAGTTTTCATGGCCTCCTGCTGTAACTGTGCTAGGAATGGGACCATTGGTACGTTCACCGAGTGCCAGCGTGTTCGACAGTCCATCAGTGATGTCTCGCACCCGAGTATCACTGTTGCGGTAAAAGACTCCTTGGCTTTGCACAGGAGTATCATCCAGATTCACTGTCGCGTCCGCCGGTCCCCAGTTGGCCGCGTAACTGGCGGCCGCATAGCGTTCTACTGGATTTGATGTTTCGTCACGAACAACAAACGTCCCGTCAGAATATGGATCGGACGGACAAAGAAAGACAGACAGGTACTCTTCGCGGGGAACGAGGTTTGCGACATCCCAAATCGGAATATTTGTATCAAACTGTCGATACAAAGCCGCCTGTTCCAGCTGCGGTAAAACCATAGCACCCCATGCCAGCCCAGCATGGTTGGCGGCCTCCTCCGCAGATCCCGTTGCCCCAAACTTGTGAATGTAGCCCGGCGGAAACACGCGAAAGGATGATTCGTAGTTATGAAGTGCGAGAGCCAACTGTTTGAGATTATTTTTACAGGCCGTCCGTCTGGCAGCCTCACGAGCCTGCTGAACGGCAGGCAAAATCAAAGCGACAAGAATGGCGATGATTGCAATCACCACAAGTAATTCGACGAGCGTGAAGCCACGTCGCCGCAGTTGTTGTGAACGGTGCATAATTACAATGTCCTTTTAATAAATGTCAGTGTGGTGATCATTTCACAGGGTTCTGTTGGTCAAATTCGTCTATTGCTGTCGGAATTCGTCAGTGCATGACCGATAGATACGATCAACGTACGACTGCATCATCTTTGCTTCAGTAAACCGTCCCGCAGCCACATGGCCTTCCAGTGTTTTCAAGGCGTACAAAAAATCGCTTAGGCTTTCACGTGCGTCTTCAGAAACACTCTCTCCACGAATCATCGCACTCGTTGGCAGTTTTTCAGCCTGCCGTTTCCATTGCGCCGTACGGCGTTGAAATTCTGTAACGTCTTCGGATCGAGCCGCATCGTAAACTTCCACTCGAATAACGCTCATTTCTTCGATTAAATTTTGAGGAGCCGGATAAAACACGTACAACCCAACGGCCGCCAATGCGACCATCCCAGCCACTCCCGCTGCGACCAATTGCTTGGGTGTGAGCGCTGGATCCCACGATGGTGATGTTTTTTCCTCGGGTTCGTCAGCTTGTTGCAGCAAGTGATCCACTGTCACACGCGATAGCCGCAGAATCAGACCAGCAAGAATCATGGTTCCCAACAGAATCAATCCAATCAGTTCGGCGATCCCCGATGCTTCTTTTTTTTGCATGGACTCACCCACTTTCGTGACAACCCACATCGGGCCAGCTTCCTGTGCGGAAACACTGGCCAAACGAGTAAATGCATCAAAGGCATGAGTATGATCGGCCATCGTAGCCTTGCCGTGAATGATCGTGCGATCGGCTGTGAACCCAATCGCCAATGTGGCACCAATCAGCAGGCCAACAAACAGCAGCAAAGGACGAAAGCCGTAATCACGTCGCAGCCAGTTGGCAACTCCCACATTGGCTCCGGCTCCAAGCACAATCAACGCGAACGCAGCACCTAGCGAATAACCATCTCGAACAATATGGCCAAAGTGCATCATCACGTCGGTGGGAGTCACGTAAACAGGAATCGCAACCAAGCCCATGATCACAGGCGCAAGAACATTGTCTCGCGTCAGGCCGGTTTGCAGCACACCGTGAGGAAGAAAGGCACCCAAAAAACCAACGGCCAGCAGTGCCAGCCCATAGTCAGCAAAGACAGGACCGATCAGCCCACGAACAGACGTGTCTGCCACAACGGCGACTCGATGAATACTACTGCGAGGAGCAACTTCTAATTGACTCGGATTGACATCTTGTTTATCAGACACAAACCAATTCCAAATCAGTCCAATCCCTGTTGAAACAACAAAGGTCCCAACGGCAAAATACACCAATGTGATCGGTGCAATTTCACTTAAGCCGTAAATGATGGATACGGGATTCAGAACAGGGGCGACCAGCACAAAGCTAAGCACTGTGCCACTGGGAATGCCCGCGCGACGGAGTTCTCTCGCAACAGGTAATGCTCCCAGCGAACAAATCGGTAGCAGCACGCCGAGCCCCCACGCTCGAAACGGGCCGCTCCAATGGCCAACCCCTAAAATGCTGCGTACTCGTTCGGCTCCAACCATGCCTCGCAAAATCCCCGCAGTAAACATTCCTGCGACTAGAAACGGTGCAGCAGCCACCATGGCGTATGCAATTCGAAGCACGCCACTCCAGAGAGTCGTATTGAAGTCGGCGAACAGTCCCTGATATCCGGGCCCGTCGGCAAGAAGCAACAATTCATTCATCGGTTGACTCCTGTGACGCATTGTCTGCGTCAGTTGACTCCTGTGACGCACTGTCTGCGTCGGTTGACTCCTGTGACGCATTGTCTGCGCCAGTTGACTTCTGCGACGCACTGTCTGTGTCGGTTGCCCCGTCCGCCTTTTTCCGAGTGACGGAAAAACTAAAGTTCTGCCGGTTTCCGTCCAGCTTCACCTTCGGAATCACAACCGAATACGCGTCACCTTCCCGCAAGAATTCAGGAATCTCCACCGTAAATTCAGACGCAGTATCCGCCGTTCCCACCGCGGTGAACATGCAGTCTGTTGAGGCAGATTCTTTGCCTTTCAGACTGATCAAGCCTGGAATTTCGGTCACTTTGATCGGAAAGTCCTTTGATTCACCACTGTCGGATTCCGTTAGCAGGTGAAATCGAATGGAATCGCCAGTCAAAGGCATTACTTCTGCATGAAAATGCGTGGCCCCACCTTTGTGATGAGTGTGCCCAATCGACACAATACGCCCACCATGTAGCGGTTCACCGTGACGGTGGCTATGTGTGTGCCCGTGTGCGTGAGTCCCCCGAAAGCCATCTTTATGTTCGTGTTCATGATCGTCATCACCCGTATGCTGATGTTTGTGATCGTGATCAAAATCTTCGTGCATGTCTGTTGTGATGTTCGAATCCTGTTCTGAACAACCGCCACAGAACAGCACCATCAACCCACAAACCAGCACGGGTGAGTAAAAACTCTGACGGGAAAATAAGGAGGCGTGGTTCATTCTGATTTCTCCGAGTAAATAGGAACATCAACAGCATCGAGAACTTCCTGAGTGACACGAGTTGATTCATTAATTTCAAGACCAAGCCGCACACCAAGCACAGGAAAGATCACGTCAAGCACATCATCTGGCGTGACAAAGTTTCGATGAGCAAGAAAGGCTCGAGCCTGCGCGGCTCGTTGAAGGGTAAGCAGTCCACGAGGACTAAGCCCCAGTAAGATACTAG
>CAYTUE010000102.1:0-14609 GCA_964441085.1 uncultured Planctomycetaceae bacterium | reverse complement strand
GGCTGGAAAGTGAGTGACGATTCACTGCCAGCAAGATGGCGTTCCAGCCAACAAGCTCGTGTCACTGTCAATAAGATCGCGTCCAGCCAACAAGGTAGCGAGGCCCACAGAAACTCTCTATGAGAGTCACAAAGAACACGCCAGAAGAATTTCAGGATGTGCTCAACGCATCCTCAAGCAACCGTCTTATTTTCCTCGACGCAGTTTTCGATACACGTCTAATACATCTTGAGCGGGAATGGCGTAACTACTGACTCGAGCCACACGAGCGATGTTTAGCCCGATGGCTTTGCCATTCAAATCGTACAATGGGCCACCGCACTGATTGGGAAACAAATCCGAATCATGCTCAATCACCCGAGGAAATCCCGAACTGTGAACGCTCGCATATTTCCCATCATCGTTGGAATACAGTTCCAACATCTGTTCGCCTGCGACCGATACGAATCGAGGCGTCAAAGAAACTTTTATGGTCCGAATCGTGTTGTTGCGTTCAAAGCGAATGGTCAAAATGGAATTCGGTGGCAAGGCGGCAATCGTCCGTCCCATTTGTCGAGTTCCCTGAACGGGCACGCCATTCAATGATCGAATGATGTCTCCTTTCTGCAAACGACCTCTTTCGGCAGCCCCGCCTTTCACGATTTTGGAAATCAAGACTCCACCCGAAGCAGATGGTTCCATCTGGACTCCCAAAAATCCTCGCTCAGAATTTGGCAGCTTGCGTTCACTGACGCTGATGACTCCTGGACGCAACGGCAAAGATTGAGCATCCGGTGTAATCAGCAATGAACCAGAATCTGGTTTGCGGCGAGTTTCCCATTTCACAGGCGTCAAGTTGTTTGCATCAATCTTTACCAGCATTAAATCGTAGGTGTGATCGACGGCCACTTGTTGAATGGAAAAGCTGCGACCGTCATACAACACACATTCGGGATCAACAATTCCGTCTAGCTCGCTGGCCTTTGTCAAAATATAACCATCGGTGCTCATCACGGCTCCCAACGCTAACGTTGGCCCAAAGCCTCGAAATTCGACAACTGTTCCCTGCTGATTGGTTAACGCTTCACTGTATGCCGCCATCACTTCTTGGCTGCGTTTTTCGAACGGGCCAACGCTGCGTAATGAGGTCAGCTGAGTCTTCAGTTCTCGAAGATGCTCGCCATCAATCGCGGTGACTCGATCACGTCGTCCCTGCAGTTCTCGTCGAGAAGGTTGATTGCCAGTTCGAAATGGAAGAGTGATTTGATCACCAATTCGATCAATCGTCACTTCAATGCGCTGGCGAGCCACAAGTTGATTCAACAACGTTGACAGCCCCAATGAATCGGCAAATTTTTGATTCGCGATTGACATCAAAATGTCACCTGGACGAATGCCAGCAGCAGCTGCGGGAGAATTGGGAAGCACGTGAGCAACTTCGGGAGTAAAGTTTCTCCATCGAATGACGACTCCAAAAAAGTTGGTTTCTTCGATGTCGTTATCCCGAGCTTCCAAGCGCCCCCATGATTCACCATTTTCCATGCGGTCGCCGTCTCGACGAAAGACATCAATGGCCACGTGGCGATTTTCGACAATCACCTCGGTAATCATGCTGTGAATACCAATGACTTCGCCCGCCATATTAAACAGCGGACCACCCGAGTCTCCAAGCACAATGGCACAGTCTGAAACGACCGTTCGATTTCCGACAGAAAGAATTCGCCCAAAGCGAACGGGAGCTGGACGACTGGGGTTAAAACCTCCCGGATGACCGATGGCAAAACACCATTCGCCCTGTCTGAGTTTTGCTGATTCACCAAGCTTCACATAAGGAAAACGTGATCCTGTTCTTGGCTTGTCAACAATTTTCAACATTGCGGCATCAGCCGTGCGATTCATGCCCAGTAACTTGGCTCGGTAACGACTTCCGTCAGGAAAGACGACTCGCAAGTTCGATGGTGCCCGCCCGTTGGTATCAACCACATGAGACGCCGTGAGCACGATACCATCTTCGGAAACAACGATTCCACTTCCTGCCCCAAAGCCATCTTGGACACCTACAAGTGCGGGGCGAACTTTGGTAAGGGCAGTTTCAAGAACCTGCTGGCGTTGTTTGAGATCGCTGAGATCAGCTTTGGTATCAGAACAGTTTCCGGCAGTCACCAAAAACATGGCGATGAACGTCAACATGCGAAACGTCATTCAAAACCCTTTCTCTGACTTTGTCGATGATATCTTCTTCTTCTGCAAAAATTGCGTTCAAAGATTGTGCCTTAACGACACCAAGTTCAAACGCACAAGTTTTGCAGCAGTCGTCATTCACAGATGGTGCTAGTCGCAGATCGTGCTGATCTATAGATGGTGCTGATCACAGTGATTGAAAACGAAAAACCACCAAAATCCTAAATCGATCAGCCCATCGATCCTACGCTGGTGAGGGTGGTGACTTCCAGCGATAACTGAATAAACCGTATCTCGGTGAAAAAGTGTCGCACAGAAATGTGTTTTGCCCCACTGTTCGTCGGAACTGGATGGGGCGTTAAAACACGCAATTCCCTTCAGGTCACCAGCTGTCTTGCCGTGTTTTCTACATCACGCTGTGACTTGTCGGTCCTTGTTATTTTATCGCCGCAACCAGCAGGCGGCTTACAATTAACGACGTGGTTCGCTCACACATCCTTTCAAGGGAATCTCAAATTCCCCCCAAACCACACGATGACAGAAACAGGCTACTTCTCGCGCAACAGATAATCCAAACGGTGGCGCACCAAGTCGTTTTTCATGATCGATTTCGTTTGTTTGATCTTTGTCAGATCGAAGGGTTTGGTTTCCGCATGATCGTCTAACAAGACCACAGAATTTAACATCAATCCCACTTCGATTGCTGTGCTTGCTTTGTTCACACAGTCGATCAAAATCGCTTCAGATCCCGCTTGTCCAGTCAGCCCTAAAAATTCGGCTGCGCGTACTCGCACTAGCTGATTGGCATCTGCTTCCGCGATCTTACGAACGCTGGCCGATAGGCTCATGGCCTGTTTGCCAAACGCACTGCACGTGATGCACGCCCAGTATCGCTCCATGGCGTCTGAACTTTGCAACGCTGCTTCAATGCTCTTTTTGGCGTTTTGAAAACTAAGCAACTGCAAATCCGCAATTGCCACATAGTTGGCAATGTTGTCGGAGTTTGCTTTCCCAAATTTCACCGGGTTGTCAAACGCTTCGAGCGCCAGCACGCTTTCCGGATAAAAGCTTAAATCCGGCAGCATGGTGACTCGCTTCTGCAATCGTTGACGCAGGTCCTGTAGCACGTTCTGATACTTGGGATCATCCGCCAAATTGTGGATTTCATGGGGATCGGTTTCGATATCAAAAAGCTGTTCAGCAGGACGAGCCTTAAAAAACTGAGCTTGAACATCGTTTAATTCGCCCGCCTCAGACAACTGCCGCCACTCCTGATAGGCCAGCATTTTGTAGCGATAGAAATTATGCAAACCATCGGGGTTGAATGGTTGGTAGCTGCGAACGTATTCAAATCGGCCCTTCCGCAGCGTTCTCACCAAGTCATACTTTTCGTCGAACCGATCTGCATACCCAAAAGCTTCATCGAAACTTGCCACATCTTGCTGTGTCACACCTGCTCCCGCAAAGGGCACACCATCCATCTGATCAGGAATCTTCACCGAAGCCAGATTCAATACTGTGGGAGCAAAGTCCACAAAGCTGACGAAAGCATCTGTTCGGCTTCCTCGCTCAAAGGGAATCAAGTGCTTCCATTGGTCTGGGATTCTGATCACCAGCGGGACATGCAAGCCACTTTCATAGGCGTATCCTTTTCCTCGAGGGAGAACTCCACCGTGATCACCAAAATAAAACACAATCGTGTTTTCCAACAAACCATCGGCAGCAAGTTCATCCATCACCTCGCCAATCTGACGATCCACCTGAGTGATCAGATCTTGATACTTTGCATGCGTGTACCGAAAAATGGGAGTATCTGGAAAGTAAGGAGCCAATTTGACACTGCTTGGTGCCGTTTGAGTCGGCTTTTTCGTCATCGCCTTTTTTGAAAAATGCAGTCTGCCTTCGTGAGTTGTCTTTAACGTCTGCATGTAGAAAAAGGGCTGACCATCTTTTCGATTTTTCCATGTCGCCTTGTTCGACGATTCGTCCCACGCCTGTTTCCCCGCGATGGCGTTGTAGTCTGTCTTGCTCTTGTTGGCCGTGTAGTAACCGGCTTCGGCAAGCAATGCAGAAAACATCTTCAGTCCATCTGGCATCGGCACGGTCACTGACCTGCGATGGTATTGAGTTCCAATGCGAGGCCCATAACAGCCTGTTGCTAACGTTGTTCGAGCCACACTACAGACAGCACCATTCGAAAATGCGTGCTGAAAGATGACGCCAGCTTCAGCCAGCTTGGAAATCGCCGGAGTCTTTGCTGCTCCTGGCACGTACATGTCCATGTAGTGAATCGAGTTATCTTCGGATACCAACCAAACAATGTTGGGCCGAGGCTTGCTTGCAACGCCAACATCGCTGGCATCGACGATCGAAACCCACGGAAGCAGATTGCAGGCAAACACAAACGCGAATGAATAAAATCGCTTCACAATGAACTTTCGACAATAAGAGAGAATTTCAATTCCGCCACGCCCGACTCTCTCGGGGAAGCGATGATCATCATGCGAAAACGCACATGATTCAAGTGAGGCAATCGAATCGAGTAGGGCAACTCATGAATTGCCAGAAAGTCCATTGCGTCTTTGCGCCGTGGCTCGCAGGGAAGATAAAAACACAGAGGCCACGGAGTTTTGCTTTGCACACTTTCTCTGTGATCTCCGTGCCTTTGTGTTTTAAAACCTCTGCTACTCTTTGGTGAATGAGTCTCGTCGGTTTTCGAAAGTAGGCAACCGGTGTGCTGATCAAGTGCTGTGGAAATCTGCATCGTGCGTGCCGCTTTGCATTCGATTGTACGATAATCTGACTGCTGTTATGAATCACACCACATCAATCGCTCACCAAAGCCGATGGCAGAGGATCTTCTGAAGGTGGTTAGAACAACGTCATGACACAAACGCGAATTCAATCGTTACACGCTTTTCATGTCGGCATCAGACTCAAAAAGCCAATTCGCCATGCGTCTTTCAGTCGAACTCAAAACGACACTCTGATTGTTCGCTGTGAACTCACCGACGGCAGTGTGGGCTGGGGCGAAGGTCTTCCTCGACCGTATGTCACCGGAGAAACCATTGATACGGCAATGTGTCAGCTTAAGAATTCTTGCTTCGAGCCGTTGGCAGAATGTGACTTGAGTGATCCCGTTTCGGTGATGAACACAGTTGCCAGCTGGCAACTTAATACCGATATAAATCAGACTGGCATGCCCAAGGCGAAAGCCAATGACTCAGGGAGCAGCGACCCTGAAAGGTCGGGCTTTGGTCAGAGTGTGAGATGTGCTGTTGAACTAGCGGCATTGGATGCTTCAAGTCGATCTGTGGGAATCAGCGTTCAAAACGTCATTCAGGAATTCGCTGACCCCATGGGGCTAAAACAGGACAATCCCCTTGTTCGCTACAGTGGTGTTGTGACTTCGGCGAATCGGCGAATCGCTCAGTTTCGTTCTGCATTGAAAATGAAACTGTTTGGCTTTGCTGCTGTGAAAGTAAAAGTTGGCCATCCGGAAACATGCGACAAAAAACTGCTTGCGAGAATTCGTCGAATTGTTGGCCGAAAAATAAACGTGCGAGTCGACGCGAATGAAGCATGGGAACCAGAAGCAGCAGCAAAACGGATTCGTGAACTGCTGCAGTATGGAATCAGCTGTGTCGAGCAGCCCATTGCTGATCGTTATCGAAAAAACTTAACTTCACTGCGACAGGACGTGGGTGTTCCCATCATGCTGGATGAATCGTTGTGCAGTGTTGCGGACGCGAAAGAAGCGGTCGCCAATCAATTTTGCGATTCGTTTAATGTTCGGCTGTCGAAATGTGGAGGCATTTTCAACAGTCTCAAGATCATTCAGATTGCTCATGCCGCAGGACTGTTTGTCCAGTTAGGCTGCCTTGTGGGGGAAACAGGAATCTTGTCTGCAGCTGGCAGACACTTCGCCTGTGGAGTCGGTCCCATTCGTTTTTATGAGGGCAGCTATGATCGATTTGTCGTGAAAGATCGCCTCACGAATGAAGATTGCACCTTCGGCTATGGGGGCGTCGGAAAGTCAATTCAAGGCCACGGACTGGGTATCACGGTGAATGAAGCAGAAGTGGCTCGATCGACAGTGCGAAAGTTAAAGTGCCTTTAACCCAATACCGCTCATCAACCAAATACTGCTCATCGCTAAGCACCGACCATCATGTGAGTATCACAACTATTGATTCGGAGCGTTACGAATCGGAGCAAACTTGATACGGCGGATATAGGGAACCACAGTTCCGTCTTCCAGCGTTCCAGAACAACGGCTGATGGCTTCGATAATGAAGCGGTAGTCTAAGTTGTAGTCGGGGTCGATTTCGACTTCTTGTTTTTCAACGTTACTGGGACCAGCCGCTTTTAGGCGTTCAATGGCTTTTCCAATGCGTTGATTCAGAATGTCGAATGCCTGAGGTCCAGCTCCCAAAGACTGATTGTTAAACTTCAGGTCAGCCAAATCTCCATTCGCTGTGGCCAACATGCGCACCTTCATAATCGGCAGGTCAGCATCAATTTGCGAAGCCGTGTCTGGTTTACCCAAAGGCATATTGATGTCGAAGTCTCCTTCTGCTTCCACGATTTTTAGCGTGAGCATAAAGAAGATCAGCAGTTGAAATACGACGTCGATCATTGACGACATCTGCATTTCCATTTTTGCGCTCGCCGCGTTGCGGTTTCGGATTTTCATTGTCAGAAGTCCGTTATGTTAACTTCAGAATACCTAGCCACTTCCTTGGCAGGACAGTGGTATGGCAGGAAGTGGCCTGGTTCGATCTGGCTGGTGGTTTTAAAGACTTGCTTGAGTTGCCTTGAGAGCAAATCTTTGAAATTCAATTCCCTTTTCTTGGCACAGCTGAATCAGTTTTTGAACCAGCCCAGAATCGACTCCTGCATCTGCTCGAATTTCAACCGTAACATCAGCGATATCCGTGCCGATTGTTGTGTAGAATTGAGATTCTTTGCGCAGTCGATTCACGCTTTCTTCGACAGTAAATGCTTCGCCACCAAAAAACAGGTAGGGCGTGGGATCGGTCACGTTTCCATCAAGATCCTTTTTGAACCCAAGATTCAGGACAACGGAATTTTCCCGTTTGACTTCGGGAGGCTTTGCCAGCTGGTCTCTGGGCAAAGTCACTCGTTCGTCAGCTTGCTGTTGTTCGAAGTTTGAAATCACCACAAAGAAGGCGATCAACTGAAACACGATGTCGATCATCGGAGTCATGTCGGCTTCGGGTGGTTGAGAATCAACGGATTTGATCTTCATCTGGCCATTCCAAGGGAAGGGATATGCTGAGCGACAGTTTCGTTTGAATCGTTGTCTTGCGTGTGATTCACACGCAAGACAATTCAACTACGCTGGCTTACTTGCAGGCGGACTCGTTGGACCACCAGAGCCCCCTTTTCCAACTGCAGCAAATCGGCTCATCAAGCCTTCACTAACCATTCCAATTTCCAAAACCAGTCTTTGAATTCGGTTCTTGAGAATGCTGTAAAAAACCATGGCAGGAACTGCAATTCCTAAACCAATCAAGGTGGTAAACAGAGCGGTTGAAATTCCTTCCGCAAGTTCACTTGGTTTGGGCGAAGCCACACTTCCTGCGATCTTTTCGAACGTATTGATCATCCCTTGAACAGTTCCCATTAAACCCAGCATGGGAGCAATGGTGCCGATCAACGCCAAGTAGCTGAGTCGATGTTCCAAAGCCATGTTTTCATCTTCGCCTGCTTCTTGCATCCCCTCGACGGCTTCTGGGTAGCCTCGGCTGAGACGCCCCATGCCAGCCGCAAGGACTCGAGCAACAAAGCTGTCGTCGTTGCGAGCAGATTCGTAGGCACCTTGGAAGTCTTTGCCGTTTAGCTTCTGTTCAAAGTCTTCGACGAAGTCATTGGGCAATAAGACGTCTCGTCGCACCTGCAGAATATTCATCATGATTAAGGCAACCATGACGAACGATAAGGCGGCGAACACTAACAACCAGAAGACTCCGAGAGATTCCGCCATCCATGCCAAAAAGTTTTTGCTCACAGGATCGGCAGGAGCAGCATCGTCGGTTCCCGCCTTGTCAACGGCAGCACCACCATCTTGAGCAATCGCAGAAGAGGCACCGATCACTGGCATCACCAAGAGAACGGCAGCCAATGACAGCAACAGGATGGACCATCGCTGTCGTCGAGATCGACCGGCGACTTGTTCGTGAAGACTCAGCATATTTGGTTTTCTCCGCAGGTTGAGATGACGTGCGTTTTAAACAACCACGATTCGCATCAAAAACGATCAACGGAAGATTGAAGTCGTCTGTGAGTGCGATGAATTCGTGGGTTAAAACAACGACACCGATAGTGATTTTTTGAGTGTAAGGACTGAAGTAGGTTTTGGTCAGTGAAAGTGTTAAAGAACTTGTTGAGCAACCTTCAATTTGACGCAACCAGCACGTCATTAGCTCGTCAGATTGTTCTTCAAAAACGAGTTGGTTCACGCAATATTGCGGAATGTACTCTGTTCCTGCTGCAACGGCAACGAATCGCCTATTTTGACATCACGATAAACTCACTTCATGAGACCCGGGGAAAAGCAAACAGTAGCCCTTACGCTTGCTTGGTGACAATTCTCACAAACATGCAAATGGAGATTCGCTGAACCTCGTGAAGCCGCAATTTTAAGGCCGAATGAACGCTATCGCCGTTAAGGACAACGCAGTCGGGAGCCCTTTCGCCATCGGATACACAGATTGATTTCAGCTTGGAACTGCGGCGATCACCCCGGAATTTTGTTGCGAATCACTGAAAATCGGCGATAAGCTACCTATGGGCTGGTGCAAGATACGTTTTCAGTGATGTTTTACGTAGGTCATCAACCTGTGTTGAACAACCTAAAACACCAGCAGGAAACTCCAGAACCATTTGTTGTTAAACAGGTTACGGTGAATTCTTGCCAGCCAAATCTTTTCACCAACTTGTGAAAAAAACCGTTGTGAATTCCGTCTTCTCCAAAGGAGCTACCAGTATGCGTCGGCCATTTTGTTTTGCCGTCCTTTGTTCCCTCGTCATAACTGGCGCGACTCAAACGGCTCAAGCCAGCGAACCTGCTGAAAGAAAATCTCGCCCGATTACGAAACCGAAATTTCTGCCATCCGCAGAACAGGTCGA
The DNA here is from genome assembly GCA_964441085.1 of uncultured Planctomycetaceae bacterium. Taxonomy (GTDB): domain Bacteria; phylum Planctomycetota; class Planctomycetia; order Planctomycetales; family Planctomycetaceae; genus Fuerstiella. Next base: position 5,294 of record CAYTUE010000102.1, on the reverse strand, counting down.
TTTCTTTGAAGGTGTGGAAAGTGGAGTCTTCGAATACAAGGTGATTGCCACAGGGCCTGAAGGCGGCAGCGTTTTGGTGACAAACACCACAGAAGAGCCTCTGACTGTCCAAATGCCCGCATCATTCGTCACAGTCAGTGTGCTGAAGCAGTTCAACGGCGGTGGTTTTGGTAACGGCGGTGGTGGTTTTGGTAATGGCGGTGGCGGATTTGGTAACGGCGGTGGCGGCTTCGGCGGCGGCGGTGGTCAGCAAAACCAAGGTGGTGGTTTTGGTAACGGCGGTGGCGGCGGTTTTGGTAACGGCGGTGGCGGATTTGGTAACGGCGGCGGCTTTGGTGGCGGGTTGCAATCAATCCCACCGGATAAAACAATTTCAATGAAGTACGTTTCGGTTTGCTTGGAACACGGTAAGCCCGATCCAACACCTCGTGGCAGCTTCGTGATCCAGAAGGTCGATGACTACACAGACAACCCTGTTCTTAAAGAACTCATTTCTATGGTCGGTTCTGGTCAGATGGCTCCCAAAGCGGCTCAAGCAGCCGTGTGGAATGTCACTGACAAGATGTCTTGGCAGCAGCTGGCATCAAAGGGTGTGCGAGATCACATGGGAAATTTTCACTCGTTCTTCCGTCAGCAGGACATTGCGGGAGCTCAGTTGATTCAAAGAACAGCTGTGGCTCGAATTAAGGAACGTAAAGACGGCAAAGAAGGTTCAGAGAAGAAACCTCGCCAGCAGCCAAGACAACCTGCTCGAATTCGCTAGTCGATGAATGGCAGAACGCCTTCGCGTTGCGTTCTTTAGCGAACACAAAAGCCAAAACGATCTCGCAGGATTCTGTGAGATCGTTTTTTAATGCGCCGTTTGACTCATCGCTCAACGAGACCTTGGAATGACGGACGATCAAGTGGCCGTCATTCCAACGCTGAGCAGCAACTGCATTGCCAACATGTGATCTATGAAGCTCTGATAGAAAACTTAGAATAATGAATATCAAAGGTGTCATCTTTGACTGTGATGGAACATTGGTCGACAGTGAAACCATCAGCATGGGCGTACTTCAGCAACTGTGTGCAGAACATGGATTGACGCTATCGATGGAAGAAGCGATGGAAAGCTTCGCTGGCAACGAACTTTCTGTCGTGTTGGATATCTTGCAAGACAAACTGAACAGAAAGCTCCCAAATGACTTTCTGGATACGTTTCGCTCCAAGCAACTTGCTGAATTAGCTCAGAGCCTCACTGCGATTGACGGAGCCTTTGACTTGGTTCAGTCGTTAACTGTTCCGATCTGCGTGGCATCAAATGCTCCACTTAGCAAAGTGAACCTTTGCTTACAGGTGACTTCGTTGGATCAGTTTTTTTCACCCGACCGGATCTTGAGTGCGTACACGATTAAAAAGTGGAAACCAGCTCCTGATTTGTTTTTGCAAGCAGCTAAGGAACTTTCTGTGGCGCCTCAGGATTGCCTTGTGGTTGAAGACAGTTTATTTGGAGTTCAAGCGGGAGTTGCTGCTGGAATGCAAGTCGTTGCTTTAGATCGCCATTCTGGCTTCAGTCAGCTTCCAGAAGGCGTGATTCGAATCAAGTGCTTATCAGAAATCAGCCAGTTGGTCACTTGGGGGTAAGATCAGCTGCCAGACGATTTGGCTTGGTTTTCTGACGGGCAAGCGTTTCTGTGCTTCGATCTCGAATCTCACATAGTTGACGCAACCTGCATCAGTTAGAATTCGGCTGATGTTTTACTGTGACTGTCATGCCTTCGTTTCGGAGAATCTGCTGTTGATGTTATCGCTTCGCACATTTCGTTCGGCACATGTCATGGTCAAATCATCGATGTCGATGCTGTTTATTTTCTTGTCACTGCTGCTAACGATTCCTCAAAACGTGTGCGGCCAAGTTGCGACAGCTCCTGATTCGCCTGACGTACCCGCTGTGAAAGTACAACTGCAGATGGCCGACTGGAAACGTGTGATGCAGGAAGTCGCTACGCAGAAAGGCAAGGTGGTTGTTCTCGATTTATGGTCCACTTCTTGCCTGCCATGTCTGCAAGAATATCCTCATTTGGTGACGTTACAAAAACGGTATCCCAATGATGTCGTGTGCCTTGCCCTGAACTTAGACTACGCTGGAATCAAATCGAAGCCTCCCGAATTCTATCGGCCTCGCATTGAACGGTTTCTGCAAAAGGTAAAACCGAATTTCAAAAACTTTGTGTGCACGACAAAAGCAGATGATTTTTATGACTCCATAAAGCTGGGATCGATTCCCGCTGTTTTGGTTTTTGATATCGACGGAAAAATGGCTCAGCGTTTCGACAACAAAATGCTGAAACCGGGTAAACAGGAACCCTTCAGCTATCAACAAGACATCAATCCGTTCGTACACAAATTGGTACAAGCAATGAACGTGAAGTAGCTTGTCTGTGAGATAGTCCCAGACAGTGAACGTGTGGTGGCAAGGTCACTGGTAAGGTACTGGCACAGGCATTGGGATCAGTGGCTCACGTGAGACGTTCTCACATGAAGGCGTTCTCAGGTGACGTTTTGCTGACATTAGCGAACGCTGGTTGTGTTCAAGTCGCCTGCCTCACCTGCTGGTCGTGCTTTTTCTGAAGCAACCACCATTCCAGCTCGTCGAGGCGAAATCAGAGAAGTTTGCCCCCTCAAGAACAGAGTGTCCAAGGCATTTTTCACTCAATTTACGCCTTGGTTCTGAGAGCGACAGATGATTCTGTCAATGGCGGTTTGACATCGGGCTGAGCCACTCGATAATGCGAGTCTAGCGATCAGGGGAAATTTTCTGGACCATTGTGATGGGCCTCGAAGATTTCTGATCGATCAGTCGGTGCGAATTTGGGCCGAGCCCAAGAGTTCGGCAAAGCCGGTGTGACATGTTCAACACTTATGGCCAGGGGGCCCTTATGAAACGGAATTTTGTGCTGATAACAGCTGTTGCTTTGACAACCTTTGGTTCGTCAACATCAGCCTTTGCCTTGTTTCCCTTCTTTCCAACCTATTCGGCTGGCTACCCTTCCTATGGATTTGGTGGCCCAACCTACACGGGCGCTAATTTCTATTCTGCATCGTATGCACCAGCGTTTGGGTTTGCTGGACGCCCCGCATTTTGGGGGGGCAACTCAGCCGGTTGCTGTAACACGGGCCCTACCGTGAATTACGCAGCTTTTCAGGCACCTCAAACTTGTGGCCAGTGCAATACAGGTTGCGGTCAATGCAACACCGGCTGTGGGCAATGTAATACTGGTTGTGGTCATTGCAACGCCGGTTTTGGATCCTTTAGCGGCTATGCAAGCGGAAATTGTGCAGACGGAAATTGTGTAGGAGCGAATTGCATCGGCACAGAAATTCGTAGCCGCCCAGAACCAGATCAAGACTTTGACAGAGACGATCGCCGAACCTTCGGTACTGACGATAATCCTCGTCGTGAGTCAGAATTCGATCGACGTGATGACCCGAATTATAATCGGAGAGCCATCGATTCGAATCAGCCAGACCCGTTGGGCAACGATTCCTTCAACCGATCAACGACACCTCCGGACCCATTGGATACCGATGCTGATACCGATTGGAACCCATCCGCAGGAAGTCGACGTGGCTCAGACCGACTCGACAACTCACGACGCAGGGATGATTTTGGTGGCGGTGGGTCAGCTCCAGGCTTTAATGATTTCAGAGATCCGGAAGACTTTCTGGGACGAAAGCCACCACTCGATGAAATTGGCACAGAAGCAACTCCCAACCCTTTAACAGACCCAGCGATCGATCACAGTGCTCGAAAGCCACCCGTTTCTTTTCCAATCGGGGAAGAAGGACAACAAGTTGATCCTTCAGACTTCCTGCCGAAAGCAAGCGATCTGGAAGCGAAAGCAACTTCATTTCATGAAGGCCGATCGTTTGTCCGCCTTGCAGGCTATTCTGCTGGTCAGCAGAAGTCTGCAGCAAGTCAAGTCTCATCAAGTCGAAGTAAGCAACGAACTCCTCGCTGGATCAGTCTACCAGTGCCTGCGGGGCGAGTGCGGTTGTAGGTTGAACGACAATTGAATTCAAATTCATTGATGCCTCACGGAATTCCGTGAGGCATTTTTGTTGGTGCAAACAACTTGCAGTATGTTCCGTTTGAAAAGCTGCTTTGCAGCAAACTGTCGTTTCAGCAGATGAAATGACTTCGTTATCAAGACGTGATTGTCTTCTAAATACCGTCACAGAAACCACGCCAAGAATCATCGATCTATGCCTGTCGATTCTGATCACGCAATCTATCTGGACAATGCCGCAACTAGTTTTCCAAAGCCGGAAGTCGTCTACGAAACGGTTGATCGATGGATGAGACAAGCGGGAATTGCATATGGTCGAGGCAACCATTCCGGAACACAATCGACGGACCAGATGGTCAAAGAAACTCGCCACAGCATTGCTCAACTCCTGAATGCAGAATCAGCCGATCGAATTGCATTGACTTATAACTGTACGGATAGTTTAAACCTGTTGCTCAGAGGCTTGATTGGTCACAAAGACGCCGTGGTTTCGACGACTTTAGACCACAATTCTGTGTTACGGCCAATCCACCAGTTGACTGCCCAAAAAGATGTGTCCATCCATCGTGCAAATTTCAATCGCCAGTCTGGTATCGTGGATGTCGACAACTTTGCGGACTTGGTCAAAGCAAACCAGCCCCGTGTGGTCATCTTAAACCACGCTTCAAATGTCACAGGCGTGGTTCAGCCGGTCAAGGAATTGACCGAAATTGCTCATCAAGCAGGAGCCTTCGTGATTTTAGATGCGGCTCAAACGGTCGGACATTTCCCAATGGATGTGCAAGACTTAAAGGTCGACTACCTTGCCGCTGCCGGACACAAAGGACTACTTGGCCCTCTCGGCACCGGCATCATTTATGTGGCACCGGATCGAGAACACCAATTGGTTCCCGTGCGCACAGGCGGCAATGGGCAGAACAGTAACGACATCGAACATCCCACTGAAATGCCGAGCCGACTTGAAAGCGGGAATATGAACATTCCAGGGATCGCCGGACTTTGGGCATCCACGCATTGGCTGTTGTCTGAAACGGTAGAATCTGTTCATCTGCGAATTCACGACTTAGAAAACAGATTGATCGAAGGCTTGAAGTCGATCCCGGAACTTAAAATTCACTGTCGCCCTGATGTGTCTGAAATCGGAAACAGCGACTCCTATCGAACAACGGGAACGGTTAGCGTATCCCTTTCAGAGATGGACTGTCGAGAAGTGAGCATGATCTTAGATCAATCCTTTGGTAT
>CAYTUE010000101.1:0-14926 GCA_964441085.1 uncultured Planctomycetaceae bacterium | reverse complement strand
CAATAAGTCCCAGTAACACCTTCCATCTTCGACGATTCACCAAGACGGTGAAAACAAACAACGCGAGCAGTAGTAACGTCACGGGAATCAATCGAACGAATATCGTTTCATTCGATGGTCGTTGATATGTTCGAAAATATTCAAACGCAGATTGGATCCAGCCCCGTTTTTGGACACCCTTTTTAAGTTGAAAGCCTTTTGGGATTTCTGTCAGTGACAGTGTCTTTGGGTAACTGAGTTTCCAAGACTGTTGAAGAATTTCAACGTTAACTGAGGATCCATCGTTAGTGTCGATCAGTAACGCCACGCTTTCTTGGGAATCCTTCTGCTGGTTTGTTTCGTTTGCTTGGCTTTGAAATAAAACTTCAAGTTGATGAGACTGATCTGAGGTTCCTTGTGCAGGTGTGGGAAGAGCTACCAAATAGTCTTGGTCATGCCGACGAACTTGTACGGCTTCGCCATTCAGAACGGTCGACCATAAGTACGAATTTTGGGGCAGACGAAACCGAAGCGTTTGTACTCCAGATGTTTGAAAGTCGATTTTCGCCGACCGTTGAATTGACTGCTGTGCATCATACACGACAACATTTTGGATGTTTTGGCAAACCGCAGACGGAACTGCTTGAGTACCAAAGGTGGTTTCACTAACTGCCAAGGAATAGTTTGCCGTCACATAACGAAACACCATGGCGATTCGACGGCCTGAATGAATTGGGCATGGTCGCACCATACTGGCGTCGGCTACTGTCAGTCCCTTGACTTGGTTTTGAGCGACGACAGACAGCTGCTGTTCGGGGCGAGCTTCAAAGACAATAAAGCCTTGTTGTCGAGCCGCGTTGGTAATCCGAACAAACGGAGCAGACCATTCGAAGTCTTCCGTTCGATCAATTGTTACGGTCGCAGATAAGTTGACTGATCCAACAAAACGTCGGTCGAATGTGAGTTGAAATGGACGCACGCCGTCTTGAACGGGAAGCCCCGTTTGTTCAATGATTTGAATCTGAGGAGGAACGTCTTTTTGAATTTGTCCCGGAACCTGCCCGATGGCTCGTAATTGAAACCGTACATCGGCTGTGAGATCTTCGGGGAGATCGATGTTCAGAGTTCGAATCGATCCATTCACGACGTCAACAGTCAGGTCAATTGTTGTGGAAACAGATTCTGGTTCCATCCATGTTCGTATTTCTGACCTTGTTGCTAAGCGAGCCGCCTTTCGGTCGATCTGGACTGTTCCACTGTAAGTGGATGTTTGAGCTTCAAAAACAAGTCGTCCTTGTGAATCTGCGATTGGTACCAACCCTGTGAGTTCAGGGAAAGAAAGCTTTAAGTCGTTGGCACAAGAAAGCGCATAGGTTGCCGCTGCTTGCGTTGCATCTTTGATGCGAACAATCGGCAATGGCAGCGTTTGACTGGTTGCTGGGTCATCAATCGTGCGGCTTGCCAGTAACCGCATTGTTAATAGGCCCCCCGCTTCAACGGGTTGTGGTAAATCAATAAGAATCGACTTGCCGTCGGCGGTTCGTGTCCACGGAAGCTTTGTCGCAGAATCATCGGTCAGACTGTTAATTTGCCAGCCTTCGGGAGTTTCAACGCTGACATCAAACAATGGTTCGTTCAGCGTTTCGACAATCAATGATGCCTGAAACGTGACGTTGGTATCGTCGCTATGTAAAACCGAATCAATCTTCGAAAACAGTTCTCGATCCTTCGACCGGACATTCACTTGAAGATCAAAATTCTGTTTCCAAAAGTCAAATACGTCAGCCTGTGAGCCAGTCTGTTGCTGAGTGGCGATTCGATTCAATCCGGACACTGGCTGAGTAAGCAGTCGTTGAGACGATTCGGTTTGGACGGTGATCTGGCCTGTGTGAGCCGTAAGGTCATTCCATTGCAGTGTTGGGATTTTTGAATGGGCAGATTCAGCATTTGCTTCTTGAGTGACGTTTGCTTCTTGCACATTCAGGGTGGAAATTGCTTCAATGCGAATCAAGCGGTCCTGTGCGAAGGGCTGTCGGTATTTTAACTGAAGCCGAGTCCGGTCAGAAGATTGGGGATCATCTTCGAGTGACCACTGCTCTAAGCCTGCTGATTCCACATTGGTGATTTCCAAAGTTGTTGGAACCGAAGCAGACAGTCGATCAAATTTCTCACCGAAAACAGAGAGCCGAGATTCGCAATTCCACTTGAGTCCTGCGGCATTAAAAGATGCTCGTACGTCTGAAGTCGCAAAAATGAGGTTGTCGCTGATTTCCTGTTTTCGTCGAGTTGTCCAAGTCATGCGGACATCTTTCGCCCGATTTGGTGTGTGGCCAATGGGCACCGAATACACAGTCGCCTTTTCCAATGAATCGGGGCGTTTCAGCTTGCTCGCATTCAGAATGACTTGTTCACGCGCGGGACACTTGACCTTGAGTGTTGCCGATGTTTGATTCATCGCCTTGAATACCACCGAGCGATCCGTGCCAGATTTTAATAACGCTGTTGATAGTGTTAATTCGAGGTCAAAGGTGCCGACCTTGTTGTTTAAAATGAACAACCGTCCAGGCTGTTTGTCGCTGATGCCAACCGTGGCGGTCGTGCCATTCAATAAGGCCGATTCCAGCTGGAGATTTCCGATGGGAATGGTTTGAGTTGTCCAGCCGTTTTGAAACTGCCGAAACTGCACGGTGAGTTTGATAATCGCGTGATGTTCTACTGCTTCTAAGTCGTAGTTCGCTGATGTGATTACCACGTTTCCGGGTGACGTTTGCTGCGCCGCTTTGCGGGCTTTGATAAGCAAGTCTTGGAATTCGGCTTTGGGTAACAGAATTCCAGATGGTGTACGTTTAAGAATGGAGTTCAGCTGATCAACGGGAACAAAGCGTTCCGTTGAAGGCTGGACCTTGACATCATCGGCCTGAATTTTGGGCACCAAAACGGTGACAAGCAGGGTCAGTATGGCGACGGTGCGAACGATGTTTTGGATTAAATGGAACTGATTCATGACTTGCCTCCCATCATGTTGTCCATCATTTGTTTGACATCGGGAGACGGGCTGACGGCTGCTGGCGAATCGGTCTTTGAATGACGGTCACTCTTTTTCTGATCACTTTCTGTTGTTGAACTGTGATTGCTTTTCGTGTCAGCGACTGGTGGCGTAGACGGCGGCGATGAATGAGGGGGTGTGGGCTTGTCGTTTGGTGACGAAGAATCATCCGGTGGTGGAAGGTGGTTGGGTGGTTGTGCTGCCAATTGGCTGACACAACCGAATAACCAGATTACCGCCACGGCGGCCAATCCGGGAATCGCGGCGGTCACAAATTGCATGGTTTCTGACTGATCTTGCAGCGACCAAATTCCAATTGCAAGTACACTCAAGACAACGACTGTGAGCCGGTTTTCCCATGACGTACGGCGGAGGATGAACCCGATGAGCAGAATGGCTGCGCTGATGATGCCGACCAAAAAGGGGCGATTCCACCATGACGCTTCAATCAATGGTTGATGCCCCAACGTGCGATAGACACTGACATGACCTTGTCGAGCAAAATCTGACGTTTGAGGAGCGTTTGAAACCCAGTTTCTAAGGTCGTTGGCTTCTGCGACAGCAGACGCTGATGTCAATGGAGTGGTGAGATTCCAGTCGATGGATCCCGAGTACTTCCAGCGATCTGCGTTTCCAACGAGGGCAATTTTTTCGGGATGATAAACAGCCAAGCGAGTTTCTTGGACAACCACCGCTTCGTCAGCAGAAGTCAGGCTAGGAATTTTTAAGATCTGTTTGCCGCCCTGCCCTTGAAACGGAAACTGAGTCTCAGCGGTGATAGGACAACGAAATTGCAAAGTGAGAACAAAGGCTTGATCAGACGTCGACTTACGGCTGACGTTGACGTAGTAAGCTTGCCAGCCATCTTTGGGGGTGACATCATCGGCGGCTTCGAATGTGGTTCGAACAGAATTCAGTAACGGAGCTTGAAGTTCCGCATTCAGTGGCAAGTCGACTCGCAGACGTTGTCGTTCGCTACTTGTGACTTCGTATTGGCAAAGATAATTCGCCAGTTGCTGTTCGTCGGTGACCACTTCAATGGCCGCCTTGGCGATCACCGTTTTGACGACCTCCTGGATTTCATGTCGAGTGATTTTGATGTCGACTGAAGCGGGCTGTTCAAAGTATCGAAACGCAAGATAACCGCTGGGATCCATTAGCTTGAGTTCTCGCACATCAATGGTGTCTATGAATTCTTCGATTCCAGTGGCAGAAATTGAAAGCGAATCATGTCGTCGCAGACGCAATTCACCAGTCACCCCTGTCATGGTGACATCACGACGTCCAGCTTCTTCTTCGTCAAATGGAGACAGCACTTCAGGCAAATTGACGGTCAGCGACGTTTCTTCAGCTGAACTGTCTGCTGCCTTGGTGATCGGGATCTCCCAATCGACAGAAAAGGGAACTGTGCCGATGATTTCATTTTGAAGTACGACTGTCCAAGTGACTCGACCATCAACAGGTTCACTTTGTTTTCGCTGTTGAATGGACTGACTTGGATTCAGTGAACGGAATCGCACATCATTGGCAACAGCTTCTGGTACGGAAATTCGGAAGGTGTCGATGCCGGCATTCTTTACCTGAAATGTGACCGCACTGTTTAAGGTCACGACATTGGGATCGATCGTTGCCGTTGTTGCGATGGTGCTTGAAATTTGAGCCGAACGAGGGCGAGTACCAACAGAAAGTGCGACTGGTTTTTGACTGTACTTCCATGCAGAAACCATGACTGCTCGCCCAAACATTCGAGACGACGCTTCTTGGTCGGGGAAAAGTCCACTGATGGATTCGTCGATGGTTGTGACATCAAGAAACGGAGGAGCCAGAATTCTGACTTGGCCGTCTTCGCGTTCGACACCATTGGCATCTAAAAATGGAATCACAACGTTGTCTAATTCTACCGTCGAATCAAAAGGACGATGAGCCTGAATATCAACAACAATTTTGCCGATCCACTTTCGAGCCATTGAGAGTATGATGGTCCCTGTGTTTGGATCTGACTTAAATTCAGTCATTCCGTTTGCTCGAACAGAATCAATGATCAAGTCTTTGGGGGCTTTGATGGCCAGCTGAAAAATACCAGCTCGCTCCACTGTATACGTGATTCGAGCTGTCAGACGAATTTGATCGTCATCGAAGATGACGTTGGCGTTTTGTTGAGCCAACAGGCGAGGTTTCACAGGGGTGATATTCAGAACGAGTCGTCCAGTCTGGCCTGTAAACGACCACGATTGCTGTTCGAGTGTGGACTTCTGGTTTTTTTGTCGAGTCCTTTTGACACCGCTTGTTTCTTTGACAGTGGCCGTCAACGTGGAGTCTGTGGTCACGGTCAGAATTCCGGTTTCTCGAACCACGTCTGCTGCGTGAACACCCTGCACTGTTCCATCAGCTGCTTTGCCAAGTAAAGAAGTCACTGTGCCGCCGAGATCTTGCTCTGTTTCAATCATGACTTCAAAACGATCTGCCATCGGATTCAGAAGGTCGAGCTTGAGAATTTGGGCCTTCTGTTTCGTGTTGTCGAATTCGATATCCCATGATCGAATTTGCCCAACAGTGGCCGCCACATCGATGACTCGAGCATCCGCTGGAACAAGCAAGATGGCTTCTTGCAATTCGCCTCGAAGAACTTCATATGACAACTTGGTTGACGTTTGAATCAAACCCGGTTCGATTGTCACATGAGTCGTGTTTTGGACGCTGGCGAGCAGGTCCATGACAGGCTTGCTGCTGGCCTTCGGATTCCAACGAACTTCAAAACGCTTGGTCGACGATAAGCTCGCATGGATGACTGTGGATTCAGGCGAACTGTCTTCGTCTGCACTGTTTTCGTTGGCATCATTTTCGTCTGCACTGTTTTCTTCAGCACGGTTTTCTTTGACGCTGCCTTCTTCTGTCTCGTCGCTGTCTTCACTCGGTGGCAACAAAATTTGCAACGGAAGAATGGAAATTTGTTGGTCGGCTTTGGGGATGGAAACCTTTAAGTTGCCGATTGCGGTGGCTGGACAATGAATGGAAAAGGACTGATGTTCTGGGCTGCGAGTGACCGCTGTTAGTAGGTTTAAGGTGACCGTTTTTGTTCCCGAACCTTTTAGCCAAAGGTCGTATTGGCCGTTGCCTTTTCCTTTCAGTAAGCAGTCGTCGTTGTTCCCTTCAATCGCGCCAATGGCACAGTTTCCAAACGGCAAAGACAACTTCTTCCAACCTTCTTGGCCAGCCAACTGAATCTGCAGTTTTGCGGAGATTCGCACAACATCGGATTCGACGTTTGCTTCGTAAGTTGCTGAGCGAATGACAGCGTCGGGAGAAACATGGGGGCGTTTGTTTCTTTCTAAATAGGCCTTCATCAGTTCCATATATTCCGCATATGGAATCACGGCAGACGATTTCTGATTATCAAAAACATCCTTGAGTTCTTGAAAGGGGACATAGATCAGTCGATCCCATTCCTGCAGAACTGTTTCTGATGGTTCTGCCGCTGGGGCCGTATCATCGTCTTGAGCCGCACTGAAAGCAGATGGCACAATGAGAAAAATGAAGCTGACACACAATCGCCAAAAAGTTGTCGACATTTCCAAAACGAGCCTCTCTTAAAATTATTTTTTCTCTGCGGCCGTATCTGAATCCCAATGAAGTAATCCAGACGAAGCCAGAGACTTTTCTTCTTGAATCAAAAACAGATTTCGGTTCAGCCTGAAGCTCAACCCGCTTCATTGGCCCATTGGTTTTCATGCAGAATGAATTTGCTTGTCACCCAATTCTGAATCTGTTTTTTTGAGCTTCGTTGAAACTCAGCCTGAACACATGCTGTGCTCAGGCTTTCTATTGTGATTGTCTGACGTGCCCGTTTACGATGTTGAAAGGCCATGTTTTTCATCGTTTTTACATCTTCAGTTGCAATCACTGATTTGATTATTCACAACCACGATTTGTTTTTTGGTAAAAGCGAGTTGCCCAGACGGCAATTCAAGTTCGATTATGGCTTGAGTCGCCGTCTGCCGAATTTCGTTCTGAGAAAAATCAAAACCGTGGAACTTTGAAGCAGCAGAATGAAGTCTGTTTTTTTACGGAAGCTGTTGGCAATGTCGTTGGTTTTAAGCCAATTGTGAATGTGTGACGTGTGAACGGTTTCACGAAACAGGACTGTTGTTCTATGGTTTGCTGCCGAGTGACTTTAAGCTTCAAGCCGCCAGCCGGAACCTTGCTCTGACAGGAATTTTCTCAGTGGATTCAGATTTCGAAACCAAAGCCAATCTGTTGGTTCAGCATCTGACACGGCTGAATTCTGTGGCCATTGCGTTTTCCGGTGGAGTTGACAGTGCGGTTGTTGCCAAAGCATCGTTTCTAGCCTTAAAAGGCAATGCCATTGCGGTCACTGCTGTCAGTCCCAGTTTGGCAGCATCAGAGCAAGTCATTGCAGCTGACGTTGCGAAGGCGATTGGCATCCGTCACATTGAAGTGGCAACCAACGAATTTGAAAATTCCAACTACGTCGCTAATCCATCGAATCGCTGTTACTTCTGCAAGCAAACGTTGTATTCGGCCATGGTTGCTAAGCAAGCAGAATGGGGAGTGCAAGTTCTCTTAAACGGTACAAATCTTGATGACCATGGCGACCATCGTCCCGGTCTGATTGCGGCGAACGAACAGCAAGTGCAAAGCCCCTTGGTTGAACTTCAAATGACCAAAGCAGATGTTCGAGGCATTGCAAATTTTTGGAACCTGAGTGTTGCCGACAAGCCAGCTTCGCCCTGTTTAAGTAGTCGGATTGCTTACGGAGTCGAAGTGACGACAGAACGAGTTCACATGATTGAACAGGCCGAAGCGGCCGTGAGACGGTTCACGTCGATTCGGGAGTTTCGAGTTCGCATGGAAGCGAATTTATTGGCTCGCATTGAAGTGAGCCCAAGCGACCTTCCCGTTTTGGTAAGCGAACCTGTGCGAACTCAACTGCTTAGCGAATTGAAAGCTGCAGGATTTCAGACCACAACAGTTGACCTAGAAGGTTTTCGCAGTGGCCGGATGAATGAACGTCTTGCGGCTCCCAACTTGCCTCAGGTCGAATTACGGATCCCCTAGCTGGTAGAGAAGTCGTTGTGGCTGTTTCGATCAGCAAGCTGTTTCGATCAGCAAACAGGGGCTTAGCTCGTCTGGGCAATGTCAATCGTTGAACGGCGAGACATCTGAACGGCGAGACATCTGAACAGCGAGACATCTGGGGGCGGTTTTGGCAGGCGTTGACGGTACCTGCCGCCACAACCGTTCTATTGGCTCCCAAAATTGCCAAAAATCAGTGACTTCTGGCTTGGGTTTGGGGGGAACGGCAATCAAGGTGGCTGGCATGTCATGTTCCTGCCATAATCAAGGAAATCACCCGTATTGAACCTGTTGTGGTCCAGGAAAACCGTTCCTGAAACGGAATCTTGTTGGCCAGATTCTTCTTGAACCAGATTTCATGTTTACATTGGGTTGGTGGCAGGTGTAAGTATTTGTCCAGTATGGACTTACAGTCGAAATTACTTCATGAGTGGAATGGTCCGCTCCCGAAAAATTATGAGCGATTACAACTTAACTCATCTCAAGCAGCTTGAAGCCGAAAGCATTCACGTGATTCGTGAAGTGGTTGCGGAATTCAACAATCCTGTGATGCTTTACTCCATCGGAAAAGACTCAGCCGTGATGCTGCAGTTGGCTTTGAAGGCGTTTTATCCGGCAAAGCCCCCCTTCCCCTTGATGCATGTGGATACGACGTGGAAGTTTAAAGAAATGATCACATTTCGTGACCATTTCGTCCGCGATGAACTGGGGCTAGAACTGATCGTCAACATCAACGAAGAAGGTGCCAAGCTAAACATTCATCCTTTGGACGATAGCGAAAAGCACACAGAGATCATGAAAACTGATTCTCTGAAAGCCGCTTTGGATGAGCATGGTTTTGATGCGGCATTTGGTGGAGCTCGTCGAGACGAAGAAAAAAGTCGAGCCAAAGAGCGCGTGTTTTCGTTTCGAGACAAAAACCATCGCTGGGACCCCAAGAACCAGCGTCCAGAGCTTTGGAACATCTATAATACTCGAGTCAACAAAGGTGAAAGTATTCGCGTCTTTCCGTTAAGCAACTGGACAGAACTGGATGTCTGGCAGTACATCCATCTGGAAAACATTCCCATTGTTCCGTTGTACAAATCGGCCATGCGTAAGGTTGTCGAACGCGATGGCGTGTTGATTATGCTGGACGATGATCGTGTTCAGTTATTGCCGGGCGAAGTCCCCATGGAAAAGATGGTTCGCTTTCGCACATTGGGTTGCTATCCATTGACGGGAGCAGTCGAATCGGAAGCCACTACGCTTCCGGAAATTATCCAAGAAATGCTGCTGACTCGCACCAGCGAACGTCAAGGTCGAGTGATCGATCAAGACGAAGGCGGCGCTGGAATGCAGAAGAAAAAAGAACGCGGATACTTCTAGCGATGTGCCGCAATGCGAACTGAGATTTGTTGGTTGCAGTGACTTCAACCATCAATTGTTTGCCACACGCCAACGTTGATTGGTTTCGGCAAATTCCAAGTTCAACGTGATCAAACAAGATGGCCACCTGCATTCATACATTGACTGGCCATTCAACTTCGGGACGGATGTCCCGCCAACCACTCACACAGTAAACAGCAAGATCCATGTCGCATCAATCAGACCTGATCTCAACTGACATCGAAGCCTACTTAAAGCAGCATGAGCAAAAGCAGTTGCTGCGTTTTATCACGTGCGGCAGTGTTGACGACGGAAAAAGCACGCTGATCGGGCGACTGCTGTTTGATTCGAAGATGCTGTACGAAGACGAATTGGCAAAGATCGAAGCCGATTCGAAGACTCAAGGAGCTGTGGGCGGACAATTCGACCCTTCTTTGGCGACAGACGGGCTGAAGGAAGAACGAGAACAGGGAATCACGATCGACGTGGCCTACCGTTACTTCAGTACGGCCAAGCGCAAATTCATTATCGCGGATACTCCTGGCCACGAACAATACACTCGCAACATGGCCACAGGAGCCAGTTCTGCGGATCTGGCTGTCATCTTAATCGATGCTCGCCATGGCGTGATGACTCAAACAAAACGCCATAGTTTTATTGTGTCGTTGCTTGGCATTCGCCACGTGATTATCGCCATCAATAAGATGGACTTAGTCGATTTCGACGAAGCGACCTACGACCAAATCTGTAAAGACTACAGCACGTTTTCTCGACGTCTTGATTTGCCCGATCTGCACTTTATTCCGCTGTCAGCGTTAAACGGCGACAACGTCGTGGATCGCAGCGAAAACATGCCGTGGTACAACGGCAGCACGTTGATGAATCGGTTGGAATCGGTTTACATCGGCTCTGATCGAAACCTGCAAGACTTTCGGATGCCCGTGCAATGGGTGAACCGTCCGAACTTGGACTTCCGAGGTTTCTGTGGCACGATTTCATCAGGCATCATTCGCCAAGGCGATGATGTAATGGTAATGCCCAGCAAAAAGACGACTCGTGTTAAAAACATTGTCACCGCCGATGGCAATATCGAAGAAGCATATGCTCCGCTTGCCATCACCTTGACGTTTGAAGACGAAGTCGATGCGAGTCGAGGCGATGTCGTTGTGAAGCCGGGCAATGTTCCGGCAACGTCTGATACGGTCGAAGCGATGTTGGTTTGGATGGCTGAAGAACCCATGGTTCCAGGCAAAACCTACATCGTCAAGCATTCGGCTCAGCAGGTGACCGGATCCATTGAATCGCTGCGTTACCGAATTGACGTCAATACATTGCACAGCAGCCCTTCACCTCAGCTGAATCTCAACGAAATTGGTCGTTGCCGATTGTCGCTGAATGAACCCATTTGTTTTGACCCATACAAAAGCAATCGGTCGACAGGAGCAATCATTTTGATTGACCGTCTGACCAATGCCACTGTCGCTGCCGCGATGATTTTGGACCGCAGTGCGAGTGGCAAAAAGTTGGCCGCATGGGAAGAAGAGATCGTTGTTGAAGACAACGCTCAGGAATCGGGCGACTTAAGCGAAGTCACGAATGCAGAGCGAGAAGCTCGTTACGGTCAAAAACCTGCGACCGTATTGTTGACCGGTCTGACCAGCAGTGGCAAAACCACGATTGCAAAGGCTGTGGAACGCAAGCTGTTTGAGAGTGGTCGAGCTGTCACGGTTTTGGATGGCCAGCAGGTTCGTCGAGGGCTGAGTAAAGACTTAGGTTTCAGTTTTGAAGAACGATCGGAAAACTTACGACGGTCGGCTTACCTGGCTAATATTTTGAACGACGCGGGGATCATTTGCATCGCTGCTTTTGTGGCTCCCAATGCGACTGTTCGAGACAAAGTGGCTGGCGTGGTGGGGACTGACCGTTTCTTGACAGTACACGTTGATGCTCCCATAGAACTGTGTCGACAGCGTGACACCAGTGGCCAATATGTGGATGCAGATGCTGGCAAGTTAAAAGAATTTTCGGGAGTCACGGCTCCGTATGAAGTGCCAGAAACCCCCGACTTGGTCTTAAAAACAGCCGATCAATCGATCGATGACTGTGCCACTGCCGTCATTCAGTTGCTCACTGAAAAAGGCTTCCTGCGATCTTGAATCGGTGAGCTGACAAAGGTTCATCGTGACCGCGAGGAATCTGTTGGCTGAGGCTTCTTTGTGTTTTGGTTGATACGTTGTTGGCGTTCAACTTGAGCCTAATTGGGAAGTTCTCAGGAGTTTCATCAATGACTCCGAATAGAGAGTTGCTGAGGCTTGGTGAATGCCGATAGATCTTGGTAGAGACGCGATCGTCGAGGGACCGGAGGCATGTGATGTTGTCGTTGTTTACCATTCTAAGACGCAGCGTGCGCAAAGTTGGCCTGAAGCCCGGTCAAATCGCCTTAACCTTCGATGATGGCCCTAACGACGAAGAACAAGCTACCAAGAATGTGCTGGATGTATTGCATCGCCATTCCGTGAAAGCTGGCTTTTGCTTGGTTGGGAAACAGGTGCGACGCCAAAAAGCTTTGGTACGCCGAATGTATCATTCGGGGCATTTGCTGATCAATCACACTCAAACACACATTCATCCGATGCGGCAAAAAGCAGTCGAACTGCATCGTGAAATTGCGGCCTGTGATGTCGAAATTGCTCGAGCCTTAAATCAACCAGACTACGAATCAAAATTCTTTCGATCGCCGTTTGGGATTGTGACGCCTGCTGTTCGTCGAGTTCTCAAACGCCGCAAGTTGCAGCATATCTTGTTGACTCACTATGGCTGGGATACTCGCTTGGGGCCTCACAACTGGCAGGCAATGGTCGACCGAATGGTTGATGATGCTGTGAAAAAAGAGGGCGGACTGTTTGTGTTACACGACGGGAGCTTAGTACCGCCTTTGATCGCCGAAAAGGACTGGAACCGAAGCGTTGAAAACCGAAGTTGGGTTTCCTTGGCCGTTGACCGCATTGTTTCAAAATTGAAGGCCAAAGGGTTTCAGTTTGTGTTGCCAGGACACCAAGAACAACGCGAGTTTTCCATTCGAAAAGCGGCTTAGCACTCGCCGCGATCCAGAAGGTGTTGGTCAAGGAAGTGATTGATTCGGTCAGTGAGCAGTTCGATGAGTTCGGGATCCATGAACTGATAGTCGTCGGGAATATCGAGACATTCGACGACCTTGCCCGTCAGTTGAGACCGAAACGACTGTTGAAGCCTTGATCGATGATCTGCTTCCATCACAAAAACGACATCTGCCCAATCAACGTCTTTTGTTGAGATTGTGCGGACGGCTTGTTTGCTGAGGCCGCAGGATCGAACGGCGATCCGTGCATCGCTACGATAGATTCGTTCGGCGGTTGGGCTTCTCCACTTGTTTCGAGAACAGACGAACAGAATGTTAAGTCTTTGCATTTCTCGAACGCCATGGGCGAGGTGAAAAGGTTGTGCTCACTGTCACTGTCACTGTCACTGTCACTGCGTTGGGTTTTTCGTCGGAACACCAGTTGGGTTCTTCGTCGCAACGCTAACTGCAATGCCGATTTTGACGCGAAGCAACGCTTGCAGTTGATGTCAAAAACAATCCGTCGTTCTCTGGTGACTGATGAGAACGACGGATCTGTGCGAGCGACATTTTGAAACTACGAAGCGATTCCAGGCACAGGGAAGTTGATGGCAAATTCAGCGATGGTCGCTCGAATGCGAGCCAGTTCGGTGTCGCTGTCGTGATGCTTGAGTGCTTCAAGAATCCATGTGCCGACCTGTTTCATTTCGTCTTGTTTCATGCCTCGAGTCGTCAAAGCGGCTGTTCCAATGCGTACTCCACTGGGGTCCATTGGCTTGCGTTCGTCAAATGGAATCATGTTTTTGTTTACGGTGATGCCTGCTTTATCCAAAGCAGTTTCGCCGATATCGCCCGAAAGTCCCAAGGCTGTCATATCGCATAGCATCAGATGGTTGTCTGTGCCTCCAGAAACCAATCTGAGGCCTCCTGCAACTAAAGTTTCCGCTAAAGTCTTAGCGTTGGCGACAACTTGTTCGGCGTACTGCTTGAAGTTGGGTTGCAGTGCTTCTCCAAAGCAGATGGCTTTGGCGGCAACGATGTGCATTAACGGGCCACCTTGCATTCCCGGGAACACGCTGCGATCAATGTCTTTGGCATATTCTTTTTTGCACATGACGAGTCCAGATCGAGGACCTCGAAGTGTCTTGTGTGTTGTTGTGGTGACGAAATCTGCCACGGGAATGGGGCTGTTGTGAACTCCACCAGCAACAAGGCCCGCATAGTGAGCCATGTCGACCATTAATGTTGCGCCATGTTCTTTGGCGATGTCAGCAAATTTCGCGTGATCGATTTCTCGAGGATACGCACTCGCTCCCGCGATGATCATTTTTGGCTTGTGTTCTTTTGCCAATGCAGCCACTTGATCGAAGTCGATGCGATGGTCTTCTTTGCGAACTCCGTAGTGAGCCGTATTGTAGAGCTTGCCGCTGAAGTTGAGTCTCATGCCATGAGTCAAGTGGCCACCATGAGCTAAATCCATGGCCAAAACTGTGTCTCCTGGTTTCATGACGGTGAGATACACGGCCATGTTGGCTTGAGAACCAGCGTGAGGCTGCACGTTGGCGTGTTCTGCGCCAAATAATTCGCAAGCTCGTTTTCGAGCAATGTCTTCGACGGTGTCAACGTGTTCGCAGCCGCCGTAGTAACGTCGACCAGGATAGCCTTCGGCGTACTTGTTTGTCAGCACGGTACCAGCCGCTTCCATGATGGCTTCGCTGGTGTAGTTTTCTGAAGCGATGAGTTCCAAACCTTCTGCTTGTCGAACTCGTTCGTCGCAGATGGAATTCCAAACATCTGGATCTTTGGCTTGGATCACAGAGTTTTCGGGATGTGAAACGGAAGAGCGGGCACTAGACATCGGCTTGAATTCTGAAAAAGCGAACCAGAATGAAGGATTCTGAATTCTGTTTGATCAATGAGGACATCGTGAGAATCGTCTGATTTTGAGAAGGTCTGTCGGGCTTGATCTCGGAATCTGGCGATTTCAGTTACGAAAAAGTCTGGTTTTATGTGTTAAGATGGGTTCCTGAGGACCGCGGAAAGTTTACGGTTTCAACAGACTGTGTTGCGTGAAGTACCAAATTGTCTCACTTCTGCAACAAGGAAACCGTGATGGTATCCATCCTGAAATTGTGACGGTATCGTCGACCTCTGAATTCTCAGGGGTTCGAACGCGTTTTGTGAAACGCGAGGACTTTCAATCGCTCGCAGCGACCATTTTTTATCGCGGAATGCGGTTTTCACCATAACAACAATGATTCGTAACGGATGCCCGTCGTTGTGACAGAATCTGTGTCTCCATCATCACAAATCACCAGCAGTTTGCCTTTACAGGGCGAATG
>CAYTUE010000100.1:11911-14982 GCA_964441085.1 uncultured Planctomycetaceae bacterium | reverse complement strand
CGATGCAACTGATCTTGGCTGACGGAGATCGCAGCTGGAAACACATGGTGAACAGTGGGACGACTATCAGCTGGGAAGCTTGGGGGCAAAAATACAAGCCGGGCCAAGACTGGGGCCATGCATGGGGAGCCGCTCCAGCCAATCTGCTTCCACGTTTTGTTTTAGGCGTGGAACCGGCAACTGCCGGGTGGTCGACCGCCATGGTCCGGCCCTGCCCAGCGGGTCTCAGATACGCTCGCGGAAAGGTGCCCACACCTCAGGGGCCGATCAATGTCGATTGGACCAATGATTCGACATTCAAGATGTCACTTCTGGTCCCCGCAGGCATGACAGTCATCGTACAGTTGCCAGCTGCAGAAGGAACGAGTGCCGTGTATCGTGATGGCAAACCCGTTGGCGCGACGAAGGTCTCAGGCCGTTGGCTGGTAACCGACAACGTGACCGGAGCAGCGAACTTCGAGGTGAAGTAGAATGGTCGAGCCATCTGAACCCTATTCGAGCGGCAATTGCGGAAACAATCGAAGACAGCGACAACACATCGGCTCAAAAACGTGTCGACGATTTGAAGTCTCGAAGGTCGCAAAGCTGCAGTGCTTCTTGGAGGGCTTTGGCCACAGACTACAGAATCAGTTGTTCTGCTTTAAAGACGGGGCCTTCAACGCATGTGCGTTGATAGTCCCATTCGTCGTTTTCGTCTCGCACTTTGGCGACACAACTAAAACAGGCTCCGAAACCACAGGCCATGGGAGTTTCCATAGAAAGCCAACACGGTACCGAATACTGTTCGCAGATTTTTGCGACCGCTTTCATCATCGGTTCGGGGCCGCAACAGTAAACTTCTGTTTGCTGCGAATGTTGTTTTAACTGTGTGTCGAGAAGCTCGGTCACATAGCCCGAATGCCCGATCGAACCATCATCGGTGGCATATCGAAAATCCAAGTCATCGATCGCAAAATCGTCTTTGCCCGCAAGGTAATCGACAGACCGCACTCCGTACAAAACCGAAACAGATTCCGGGCGATTAGCGAACTGTCGAGCAGGCGAACCGTAACGTCTGTGCCCCAAAGCTTCGTTCGCAACGGCTCGAAATGGTGTTTGCCCGATTCCTCCTGCAACGCAAATCAAATTCGCAGCCGTTGCTACCGGAAAGCCATTCCCAAGAGGGCCCCAGACTTCGACTTCTTGACCAACCTTCCAGTTGGTCATCAATGTGGTCAACTTGCCCACTTCCACGAAGCCAAATTCGATTCCCGCCACACTGCCGTCGGCATCGTCATAGGTGTCGTATAAAGCAAAGGGACGTCCCAGCAACGGATCGCTGCCTTCCACAGGACGAACCATAAAGAACTGCCCTGGAGTGATTCGAGAAGCCAGTTCTGGTTGCTTTAGCTTGATCGCCCAGGTTTGTTTCGCCAAGGGACGAACTTCTTCCACAACAGCAGTGGTTTGGACAGCCTGAGGAGAAAACAGAGTCACGGTGCAACCCATTCTAGTACGAAAAGCTGGATGAAGATTGTGCCAAAGGTGCAGTTTATCAGGGACCGCAAAGTGTGCGACCGAATGAAACACACTGCCATGGTGGAAATACCGAAGTTTCAAGAATCCTCACCCTAAAAAGAACTTTCCTGTTCCTGTTCCCAGTGAACTCAGCCGAACTCAGGCCAACAACCTGTGATCTAGTCGATTCGAGCCACTCGATGAAAATGTAATTCCACTTCTCGATCGATCACTCGACGCAAGCCTTCCACCAAGCAATGAGGTTCGTTATCACCTTCCCCCTGCCGTTTGATTTCTTCCAATGACGTTCCCGGTTGCACACTGAAAGTGCCCTGATGAATCGTTTGGTTTCCCGCATCGAGTTCGGGAACGATGAAGTGGATCGTGGCTCCGAAACACAGCATGTTAACTTGATGAGCATCTTCGTATGGGCGAAATCCGGGAAAAGGTGGCAGCAGGCCATGATGCAAATTGATGATGCGGCCTCCCGCAAACTTCCAACAAATGTCGGCTGGAAGCACTCGCATGTAGCGAGCCAAAGCAACATAATCGATTTCGTGTTCGTCAATCAGTTGTTCCATCTGCTGATCATCGGGCACTCCCTGATCGTCGGCAATATTCACCCACGGTACGTCAAACTGTTCGGCTAAACTACGACACGAATTTCGGTTACCAATCATCAACGCCGCTTCTGCTTTAAGACGACCATCTCGGATGGCTCGCAAAATGGCAATGGGAGGTTCCGTACGGTACGTGGTGCAAATGGCAAGCTTAGGAAGTCGGCGATGTTCGTCTCGAGCCCACACGCGAACTTCAAGTCCTCGCAGATTTCCAATTTCTTGCAGGTGACGTCGTAGTGTGTCTACTGGGCCAGCGGAATCTGGCCAATCGATTCGCATCATCATGGCAAACAGATGTTCGGTGTCTCGATCGTACATCTGAATTTCGTAGATATTCGCACCGCCACCAGAAACATGATGAATGATGGGATCGGCAAGTCCTTTGTTATCTGGACCAACAGCCGTAATGATCACCTGCATGAACCGTGTCTCCTTATCATCTTTTCGTTAACGTGATCTGTGCTGCATCTGAATGCACAAACTCTTTTCAATCCTTTGATTCAGCAGAACATAACAAGATGTCTGATTGGCTCCAAAAACAATTCACTTTGCCCGCATTTTCACGAGGGTGTCATTTGGTGACTGCCTACGTTTTAGAAAATATTCCTGAACTGTCATCATTCCAAGTCGGATTGATGCACGTGTTTATTCAACACACGTCGGCATCGTTGACTTTGAATGAAAACGCGGATCCTGACGTCCTTATCGACATGAACATGGCGATGAATCGCTTAGTTCCAGAAACATGGCCGTATGTTCATACTTGCGAAGGGCCTGATGACATGCCTGCTCACATCAAGTCTTCTTTGACAGATTCATCCCTTTCGATTCCCATTGCCAACGGTCGACTGCAAACCGGAACGTGGCAAGGGATCTATCTTTGCGAACATCGTAATCGAGCATCTGGCCGCAAACTGGTGGTTACTGTAAACGGACGACGCATCTGAGATCACG
>CAYTUE010000100.1:9284-11811 GCA_964441085.1 uncultured Planctomycetaceae bacterium | reverse complement strand
ACAATGTCTGACTGAGTTTGCCAAAACAAATGAGCGCATAAAAAATCGCCGAAGCCATCAGTAGCTTCGGCGATTCATCGTTTGAACAATCAACAAGCAGATCAATTCGGTTAGCTTACCGAACTGGTTGCTGTGATTCCGCTAAGCACAGCTTGCAGCGACTTCAAAGCCTGAACACTGGCAGGATCACTGATATTCATGGCGGAAGAATTGCTTTGCAGTTGTTGCAATTCTTCAGTCGTGATTTCTAATGTTGGCATGTTGCGATCAGCAAGGCCCGCGATGATTGTCAGGTCGCCGCCTGCTGGTCGATTCAACGTAAACTGACCGCCGCCGGGGCCATGCACATCAAGCCCAAATTCAAAAGCTTCTGTTGCTGGCAACTTCGCAGAATTTGCGTTGGCAAGCACTTCTGAAGCCCAAGTATCGACACTTAATGCAGGCTGTTTGCGTTTGCCCCATTTGTCTTGTTCACCGTATTCGATGTAACGGTGCATGATTGTTCGATCAAGTTTCGGACAAACAATATCAGATGCAAATTTCTTCATCTGAGTCATATCGAAAATATTATCCGTTCGTTCGTAGGGTTCGTAAGTTCCCATATTGTCGCGAACGATGCGTTCAAACATCCACTGATCTTCGTCGTCTTCACGAGAAACATCGTCGTACTGGAAGTCGTGGCCTTTGAGTTCCACTCCAGTGGTTTTGAAGTATTCGCCGCACCAGTCGATCATGTCTCGAGCAACTAAAGGCTCATCAGGAGCCATGTTGTATGTGCCGCCTCGAGCTTCTTGGCTTTCAAAGATTCGCAGCATGACGGCTGAAATCCATTCAACGGGAACAACGTTTCGCTGTTCGTCACCCGTTAATCTCAGACGGATTGGTGTATGACGACTTCCGTTTTCGTCTGCTGGCATCGATGGAATCAGCATCGCCATTAAACGCAGATACAAATAGATACCGTGATAGGTATTCGTGTAACCCGTCACACTATCGCCAGCGATGACAGCAGGGCGATAGACAGTCACGTGCTCAGCAAAGTCGATGGCTCGCACTTCTTGCTCGGCCAGAAACTTGCTTTCTTCGTAGTCGTTTCGAAAGGTTTGACCGACAGCCAAAGTGTCTTCCATTGCTGGACCATCTTGCATCCCAGCAACGTAGGCTGTTGACACATGGTGAATATCCAGAATTTCGCATTCTCGACACAAATTGATCATGTGTCGAGTGCCACCCAGATTGGTTCGCCATGGCTCACCCGCTCGGTCTTCGCCATAGAATTCCAAAATCGCCGCGCTGTGAATAATTGTGTTTACGTGACTCCGGATCCAAGCTTTATCATCATCCGTCAGAGAAAATGATTCCTCGGAAACGTTGCCAGCGAAGACGACTGGTCGAGGCAGTTTACGACCGAGTTCTTCTTCCCAGCGTTGCAGGACTTCTTCGATTCGTTCTTGTGGATTTCGCTTCTTTGATGGACGTACCACCACTGCGAGTTGATGCCCATTTAAGAGCATATCACGCATTAAGTATCGTCCAACAAGTCCGGTCGCCCCAGTCAGCAATGTGTACATTGATGTTCCTGATTTAGTCCGAACACCCACAAACTCACAGCCTCAGCTGTGTTGGTGAAGGTGTTCTCAAGTCGCAATAATACCCGAGATGACGGCTTCGACTTAGAAGCGTTTTACAGGCATTCCCCAAGTTATTCTGACAGTGTTTTGACAGCCGTTTTGCAATCAGCAGATTCCAATTCACCAAAGGGTAAATTCGCTTGTGATTGTTGATTGCTGTCGATGTGTGCCGTTCAGTTCCCCAACCGTTCGACTCCACAAATCCTTACAAATCATTGTCTATCAAGTTTCCCAGTTGACAGTTTGAAGTGAGCAATCTTTGACAGACGCTCTCAAACACAAAAATTGCACTTCGGAAACAAGGCAAATCCGTCTCCCCAATCAATTTGATTGAAATGAGCCAGTGATTTACGACAGACAGGATAACGTCACAGGTGTGAAGGTGGTGTGTAAGTTGAAAAAAGTCGTCAGTTCAAACCGAATTTGGTAACAGACGCTTGTGGTTTCGGCAAGAAATGCTGGCCACACGGCATCATTTTGTCATCTGCCCACTAAACAGAATTTCCCCTACAACTGCGTGAAATCCCGAATATCTGGTGCCCAATTCCGAGGAGCATCAACAGATTCGCTCAAAATTTATGGTTTGCAGCACCCAGCTGAATGAATCACGTCAGTGCAAAAATCAGCCCAACGACATGCGTTGGTTGGCAAAAACACTGACAAAATCAGCAGCAGCAAGCATTTTGCGAACAATCGCCCCATCAGAAAGCGACCCAAGGTTCAGCCACATCACCAGTTCAGCCACATCACCAGTTCGGCCACGTTCCAGTTCAGGCTGAAATGCTGGCAACGATCAAATCCAAGCTTGATCAACGAGGCATCACAGGAGAAAGCAAAGCTGTCTCTCAAGCTGACCAGAACTTTGGCATCCCAACCAAGTGTCGAAACCAACGCAG
>CAYTUE010000100.1:4985-9184 GCA_964441085.1 uncultured Planctomycetaceae bacterium | reverse complement strand
AGTGTCGAAACCAACGCAGCACATCATCCGAAAATAGGATCGTACCAGATAGCGAGACTCGACAAGCGACACAGTCGCTCTGTGTTTCCATGTCGCACAAACACACGACGTGTTCCGTTTTACTGCATCAATATCTCGCACTGGGACACTGTCAACGAGTGCGATGTTTGGTTCACCTTTCCGATTGTCCCGACTGTATGCCGGTTCGCTTTGCGCTGCAGTAAAAGGTTGAAAGTGGCATGCGGATGGATTCAGGCGGCATGTTCGTATCAACCGATCGATCAGGCGAACTCAGGTTGGGTTGTCGATTATTAGGGTTCGGCGAAATTTGCCGTTCAATCGCCAGAAACGCGTGAGTTCCTCCGATCGTTTATGTCTCAGGATGAGAGGAAACGATTTTCAGTGTTGGGTGATATTGAACCCAATGATGAACCGGAGGTAGAGTTTGTTTTTACAGCGGGCTCGCTGTCCATCAAAGGAATGATGATGAAACGAAATTTCTGTACTGCCATCATGTGGTGCTTGGCATTGAGTCTCTACGGATGCGCTTCAACAGCCACATCAAACACGGCTCGAACCGCCAAAGAACAAATGCTGCTATCAAATGCAGTTGACCAATCTTTGGATAAAGTAGATTTCACTCCGCTTTATCGCCAGAAGGTTCTGGTCGAAGAAAAATACTTAGACTGTGTTGATAAGCCCTATGTTGTCGGTTCTGTTCGCCATCGAGTGATGCGAGCTGGCGGAATTTTGGTAGCTGATGCCAAGGATGCAGAAATCGTCATGGAATTGCGCAGCGGAGGAGTGGGCACAGATACGTCTCAATCTTTCGTTGGGATTCCAGAAATCGCTTTGCCGGGCCTACTGACGATCCCGGAAATCCGACTTGCCGAACGTAAGACTCAATTCGGTTTTTCGAAAATTGGAATGGTGATCTTCGACAAAGCCAGTGGCAAGGTATTGGGTGATGGAGGCCTATCGATGGCTCAAGCTGATGACAACAACTGGTATGTCTTTGGAGTCGGGCCTTTCCAAAATGGTTCACTAAAAGCGGATGTCGAAAAATCTCGTTTGATTCCTCGCGGAACACGTCAGCGTCAGCTTCCCTCACTTGTCGCTTTTGGCACTCGAGAAGACCTGACTGAAGACCCCTTCATTCAGTTTGCCAGTGGTACCGAAGAACAATAACGCGAGCCACGACGAAAAACGGGGGAAGGCTGCCGCCGTCCCTGAAAACGCCTACGTGAGGCACTCGATCAAACGTAGGCAGAAATCAAGCAGACCTGTTTCATCTGGTCTGCTTTTTTTGTGCGCGGATGTCAGCCGTACTTGTCTTCGAACCGAAATTTCCAAACCAATGCGTGCCGTTTGTGGCAATCAGCCTGTTTCTATTGCTGATTTTGTCGCAAAAGTCGCTGAAGATTCGGTTTCTGTTCTCAATTCTCGGGGATGGGCGATGGCCGTTTCTTTAGCGACCATGGTTGCGTTATCCTTCGTGCTCTCGCTGGCGGGGCTGTTGACAGCACCACTGGCTTCGCAACTCGCCTGAATTGTTCCACCGACCAAAGCTATGATCGTCAGCAAGAACTGGCTTCGACAATACGTCGCCGTTGACATGCCTCTAGATGAACTCACCGATCGTCTGACGATGTCTGGTTTGAATCTGGAAGGAATCGAACAAGAAACCAACGACACGGGAATCGATCTGGAAGTCACCAGCAATCGACCAGACTGTTTGGGGCATCTGGGCGTTGCCCGAGAAATCAGCGTTCTCTTCGAAAGCGAACTCAAGATTCCCGCGGCAGATCCGGCAACGTCATCTGACAAAGTCGCGGACGAACTGTCTGTAGAAATTCAAAGCCCCGAATTGTGCCACGAGTATCATGCTCGCACCATCAAGGGAGTCCAAGTTGGACCAAGTCCAGATTGGTTAAAGGATCGGCTAAAAACGGCAGGCATCAATTCAGTAAACAACGTCGTTGACGTGACCAACTACGTGATGCTGGAATGCAGCCAACCTTTGCATGCGTTCGACGCAGACAAAGTGCAGGGCAACCAAATTGTGGTGCGAAAATCAGCAGCAGCCGAAACCATCACAGCAATCGATCAAAAGAAGTACGAACTGCCCGCGGGATCCTGCGTGATCGCAGACGCGTCTAACGCATTGGCAATCGCTGGAGTCATGGGAGGGCTGGAATCCGAAATCAGCGACACCACAACCAATGTAATCATCGAAGCCGCTTCGTTTGATCCGATTAGTGTGCGAGCCACCTCACGGACATTAAAACTGCAAAGCCCATCATCGTTTCGGTTTGAACGTCGAGTCGACCGACACAACATCGATTGGGCCTCTCGACGCTGCTGCGAACTGATCCTAGAAGTCGCTGGCGGACAATTGCTAGAAGGCAGTGTGGTTGCAGGAAGTGCTCCTGCTGATCCGACTCCCGTGACACTGCGTTTCGCCAAAGTCCCGCAGGTCTTAGGAATCGATGTTGCTGCAGATGAATGTGTCCGCATTTTGGTCGGCTTGGGACTCACCTGCACCGAACAAAATGAAACCACAGCAGCGTTTGTTGCTCCTTCATTTCGCTTGGATCTGACTCGAGAATGCGACCTCATTGAAGAAGTGGCTCGCATCTTCGGCTACGAAAAGATTCCCGACAACGCCACACTTCCCGTCGTTTCGACTCAAAGAACGGTTCGCGAAAAAGTGGGCGACCGAATCCGCAACTACCTGCCTGCCTGCGGCTTTTTTGAAGCGTTAACAATTAGCTTTATCAGCGAAGATCAACGACAGCTATTTCAGCCTCGAGGTGCAATTGCTCCCGTGGCCGTGAATCACTCAACTCGCAGCCACGAAAATCAGTTGCGTCAAAGTTTGATTCCAAGCTTGCTACAATGCCGACGGCAAAACGAACGCTACGGCACATTGAATGCTCAACTGTTTGAAATTGCCAAGGTGTACTTATCTGCTGGTGAAGGCAAATCAGAAAACGAAGCAGAACCGACAATGGTCAGCTTTGTCACGGGCAAGGAATACTTAGATGCCAAAGGCATCGTTGAAGGCCTTGTCGAAAATGTCACGGGCCTGACATCCGTGGAAGCACTGCCATGTGATCACCCAGAATTTTCAGCAGGACGATCTGCTGAACTCAAATTGAACGGGCATGCGTTTGGTTGGGTCGGAGAACTGAAACGATCCGTCACAGAGACTCTGAGCCTGCAAGATGCTGTCACGATTGCAGAATTAAACTTTAATGTCTTAGAAACTTTGTTTCAGGACACTCCAGAATACACGCCTGTCCCGAAGTATCCGGCAGTTTCACGAGACCTCAACTTGGTGATGCAGGATCAAGTCACGTGGGCTTCGCTCCAGCAAACGATCGCAGAGTCCGGGAGCCAGCTTTTGGTTGATGTCACGTTCAGTGGACAATACAAGGGCAAGGGAATTGAAGATGGGCACAAGTCCTACTTGGCAACCTGTCGATTTCAGTCCACCGAACGAACGTTAAAAACAGAAGACGTTGATTCTGCAGTTACCGGAATTTTGACAGCTTGCGAAGAAAAGCTTGGTGCCACACTCCGCTAAACGCCATCATCTGCCGTAAAGACTGAGCCAACACAGTCTTTATCAACTTGCCCTGTTTGTCTCACGCATCCGGAATTCATTCCGCCTAACGATCTAGATTCAGTGAACTGCCATGAAGCGGACACTTTTGAAATCAAAAATTCACCGAGCCAAGGTGACTGAAGCAAATCTCGACTATGAGGGCAGCATCACCATCGATACCAAATTGATGGCGGCGGCTGATCTTGTGGAATTCGAAAAGGTTGAGATCTTCGATATCAACAACGGCAGCCGGTTTGCAACGTATGTCATCCCTGGAGAATCTGGTTCTGGGACCATCTGCCTCAACGGAGCAGCCGCCAGAATGGTGGCCGTCAATGATCTTGTGATTATCTGCAGCTATGCCGAATTTTCAGAAGATGAGCGAGCAGTTCATGAACCCAAAATCGTTTCTGTCACAGATAAAAATCGCATCCGGCGAAACGCAAAAAAGACGAAGTAAGACAACCGATGCTGGTTGCCACGCTGCGAACAACGGCACGCTACGAACAACGCTTCGCTTCACTGCGAACAGCGCACCTTGCAATCGTTGCCAAGGTGAAATTGCATTCCACATTGCTTCATGAACAAA
>CAYTUE010000100.1:1384-4885 GCA_964441085.1 uncultured Planctomycetaceae bacterium | reverse complement strand
TCATGAACAAATTGGGCTTCATGAACCAATTGGTTTTTCATGCAAGCGGTTGGTCTGATAGGCTTGAATCAGTTCTTCTAGCATCTGAATTCGATAGCCGATTCGTTGTCCTCGTTCCGTGTCGCGCGTTCTTCGAGGCTGATCGAAGACTCGAATCTCTTGCACAGTTGGCACAATATCGATGCCGTCTCGAATTGCCGCATCAACCGATTCAAAATGATGGTGCTCAGCAAGAACAATTCGGTTGGATTCCAGTAACAACGTGTAACCGTAGTCTCCGTATGCTTCGGAAAAGGCTCCATCAATCGTGATCGCCTTACCGCTTCGCTTTAATGGAGATTCCCCTTCTTCTACTTTCACAGGAACATGCCCGTTCACAATCAGACCTCCGTCGGTATCCATGCCGAATTCCGTGAGAACTCGATCGCAGAAGTCCACTTCATGAATCAGTGAGAAGTAAGGATCCTTGGTTTCTTGATGGCATGCTTTCTCTTTGATGAAGTCGCGTTCAAATGTCGCAATGCGGTCTTTCCCAAACAAAGGTGACCGAGGACCGCTCCAGAGATACCACAGAAAATCCAAGTCCGCATCTTTTGAACTGGCAACGGCTCGATGCACAATCTTTTCGATGCCTTCAAAAAGTTGGCGTCCCGCGAGTTCTTTGCCATCAACCATGAGCGGTAAAAACTGGCCCTGCCGATCAACAGGCACGCAGCCGTGAAAAATCAAACAATCGTCTCGCCGCAAATACATGGCTCCATGCCCGACCATGTACCTCACTTGTTCTTGCAGTTTCTGGCTGTTCAGGAATGAGTGTTTTAAACGGCTGAGGCAAATCGATTCTTCGTCAGTCAACCGATAGGGATTGGCAGGATCAATGGTTGGAAAACTAGTGTCTCGCAAGTCATAGGTGTGGCCATCAATGGTGATGGTTCCTGCTGTGTGATCGATTCGATGCAGTAGACGGCGATGATGCAGATCCCACTCAGGATTACGTTCAATCAATTGCCCTTCCAGCTTAAACTGCATAATGGCTGCCGCTTTTTGCATGCGGGCAACAATTTCAGATGGTCTCATCCCTTGGCGTTTGGGCATGAAAAATTCTGCCGAGTCATCGGCATACACTGTTCGGACTAAATGTTCCAATGGCGTCAGCGGAACACTGTAGCCTTCGTCCAATTGCCCGATCCGACGGTAACGCAAGGAGACTCGAAGAACCGTACAGATTAAGGCTTCGTTTCCAAGCGCAGCTCCAAACCACAATGCATCGTGATTGCCCCAGATAAATTCAACGTTCGGCTGCCGCCGCAAATACTCCACAACCAAGTCGCCTCGTGGACCACGGTCCCAGCAGTCTCCACCAATCACAAGTTCATCAACAGCGAGGTTTCGAATCAATCGTCCAAGCAGATGAATAAAGTGCAATGCTCGATCACGGCGCACCAATTCGTCTAACATCGTGTCGATAAATTCAGGCCCTCGTTCTGTAGTTGGGGCATGTAGCATTTCCAGTAGCAGCTCAGCATATTCCGCAGGGAATAATTCTGTCGCCAGTCGCAAGCTGAAGTTAGAAACAAGGTATCTCAACAGTTCAAGCTGATGCATCACCGTGCGTACTGAGTACTGTTTGACGGCTTCAGCAGTCTGCAGCGTTTCTTTAAGTCGGGCTGTGACTTCTGCAGGATAGAATGTCAACTTCAAAAAATCGGCGAGATGCTCGGCAGACATTTTGTCATGAAACATTTCCTCCACAAGAGGGCGAAGTGTGCCCGATGCGTTGTTAATGACATGCTGAAGCTTTTTGTCTTCGCCATGGATATCGCTGATTACGTGGACAGCGCTTTTGGGCAACGTCTGAACGGCCGTCAAGCGAGCGACCTCGGCGATTGCCGCATCAGCGTTGGGATATTCCTTCGCGAGAAGCTCCAGCATCGCTAAATCAGCTTCAGGGCGTTTGAACGACATCGATGTGTGCTGCATGTCAGGCGATGACCAAAACAAAGACGAAATGAAAATCAAAGGAATGGCGATTTACAACGTGAAATCAAAGTCGCGAATTCAAAGCAAGCATTCGTCTTGAGAAACGAACTGTCACCCCGCGGCCCATGTGGAAAGACATCATATCGATCCGTCCAGCCAAACAAAATGAGTCTGCAGAATGACTTGCCGATTCATTGTCGACCTCAAAGCAAGCCCCGCTCTCACACAGCCCCACGTTTGCCCAAAAACCCTGCGGTGTTCTGCGGCTCTATGAGATTGCCTCCAGTGAGTTGCTTAGCCGCGGAAGTCGCAGGAAAACACTGAAGCGGAGACTCAACATCGTGGCTCCAAACAGACAAGTACCACGCATACACTTTCATCACGCCATTTTAGCGTCGACGCAGTTGGGGCGCGCTGCCTTGAGAGGAAATTCAGAGAGATCAAACAGACAGTTGCTTCAAAAAGGTTGATCCATCAGAATGTGATTTTCGCAAACTGCAATAACTTGTGCCAACTGAAGATAGGTGACTGTTTCTAGCAATCGCGGCACTCCGTCTTTCTGCTTGGTTCATGATTCCATGATCGAATCAAATTCGATCATGACACACTGACAAATCAACCCATTTTTTCTTAATCGATCAATATGAAATTTACTCTCACAGCAATTGCACTCCTCACAGTTTCAATTCCCAGCGTTTCGTTTGGACAAGAAGAAGGTTTCATACCGCTCTTCAACGGAAAAACCCTTGAAGGTTGGACGGCAGCACGTGGTCGAGGAGAAAACGACTGGGCTAACTTTTCTGTGAATGAAGCTGAACAAGCCATCCATGTTTACGCAGGAAAGGAGCCTGGTACCAAGCAGGCCACTGACTGCCTGGTGTCGAACAAAGAATTCAGTCATTACATCTTAAAACTGGAATACAAATGGCTTGAAAACCGATTCGCTCCCCGCGCCGATTGGGACCGCGACGCTGGTCTTCTGTTTCATATTCACGGTGACCGAAAACGGGTTTGGCCATTTTCTCTTGAAATGCAAATCGGAGAATCTCTTGGCAGCAAACCAAATGGAAAAGATTCAGCAGGCCGCTTTCATACGGGAGACCTGTTTGTGCTTGGAGGACACCTTCGCACAGACACAGCCATCGGTGACAACAAACGCTACGCGAAGGATGGCAAGGTTAGGAATGGACGACATGTGAGAACTCCACTAGGCAAGGAAAAACCCAAAGGGGAATGGAACGAAATGGAAATCCACGTTCACGGCAGTGAAAAAGCAATCTTCATGCTGAACGGAGAAGTCGTCCTAGAAACCACCAACTTTACTCAGGAAAACAAGGCTGGTGAAAAATCGCCGCTCGACAAAGGTCATATCGGACTTCAGGCGGAATGGGCCGAACTTCTTTACCGCAACCTTCGCATCAAAGAACTCACACCGAAAAAGGCAACGACGACTGACGAATAGACAACCGAGAAGCATCATATAGGGAGCAATCACACAGAGACGTTAAGATCGCAGAGAAG
>CAYTUE010000100.1:0-1284 GCA_964441085.1 uncultured Planctomycetaceae bacterium | reverse complement strand
CTAGCTGCGTCCTTCGCAGCTCTGTGTTTCTAGCTCTTCCGGCTGTGGCCACTCGAATTCTGACTCGAAACTCAAAATTCAAGCACCGTTGAAATTTGGATCCCGCTCAGCGACCTCAAGGTGAGTCAGAGATGTTGCTGAAACCAGCCCGTCTCATTGTGTCGACCTTTCAAAGGTTGACGCCTACCGCTTCCATTGGTCCGTCGCCTCGGTATCCTGTGGCGAAACGCGTTTAAATCTTGTCAGAAGAATCAGAAGAAAAAATCGAATGGATCTTCAACTTCAGAATAAAGTCGCTCTGGTCACAGGTGGTTCCAAAGGCATTGGCTTAGGAATTGTGCAATCGTTGATCAAAGAGGGCGTCAAAGTTGTCAATGTCAATCGTAGCGAAACCGAAGGTCGGGTGCTGGAAGCGGAATACGCCAAACAGGGTCTCGATTGCGTCTTTGTTCAGGGAGACCTCACAGACACCAATGCCTGTCAGAACGCCGTCAAAGCGACACTGGATCGATTTGGGCGTCTGGACATTCTGGTAAATAACGCTGGCGTCAACGATGGTGCAGGACTTGACGCTGGCCCAGATGCCTTCGTCGCGTCGCTGCAGAAAAACTTGATTCATTACTACGCGATGGCTCATTACGCGCTGGACGCGTTAAAGCAGTCACAAGGTTGCATCATCAACATCGGATCGAAAGTTTGCGAAACCGGGCAAGGCGGCACATCGGGGTATGCGGCATCAAAAGGAGGCATCAACGCGCTCACCCGAGAATGGGCTCTGGAACTCGCTCCGGATAACGTCCGAGTCAACTGTGTGTTGCCAGCAGAAACATGGACACCGTTGTACGAAAAGTATCTTGGTAACATGACTGATCCCGCTGCGGCTCGGC
The DNA here is from genome assembly GCA_964441085.1 of uncultured Planctomycetaceae bacterium. Classification (GTDB taxonomy): domain Bacteria; phylum Planctomycetota; class Planctomycetia; order Planctomycetales; family Planctomycetaceae; genus Fuerstiella. The sequence goes on along the minus strand of CAYTUE010000100.1, from coordinate 397 downwards.
AAGAAATTGAAAGGCTGATTCCACTCGGGCAACGATTCACCACGATCGAAGAACTCGCCGACATGACCGTGTTTTTAGCATCGCCTCGATCCAGCCATACCACTGGTCAGATCATTTTCGTAGATGGCGGCTACACGCATCTTGACCGGAAATGCACCGCACCCGAATCCTAATCGTCACCATTGGGGAATTCTTAACTCCAATTTCAGTCGCCAACGCAACCTGAATTCAACCGCGGCCCGCTTCTTTGGGTCCTAGGCTTTTCCCATTGCGGTCATGCGTTTTGGCTTGCGCCGATTTTGGGGTACGATGGTGTTTTTCCAAACACACTGCCGGAAACCTCGATGAAAAACTCGCTACTGATTGCTCTTCTGGTTTTACTGCCCGCAATTTGCGA
>CAYTUE010000099.1:6075-15052 GCA_964441085.1 uncultured Planctomycetaceae bacterium | reverse complement strand
GACTAATACGGATTAAGCGATGGTTGCCCGTTTCTCCCTTTAAGTAACCAAAGACATGCAAACCTTTGATCAAAATCGTGGCGTTGCGAATTCCAGCTTCTTCACCCGGTGAGATATCAATTTCTTCTAACTTAAAGCCGCGACGTTCGGCCCAACGAGCATACATGCGAAGCAGCATTTGAGCCCAGTCTGCAGAATCTGTTCCACCTTCACCAGCTTGCACCTGCACATAGGCAGCACAGACATCTTCTGGTTCAGACATCGTGGCCTGCAGTTCAACTCGATCTACGTCTTTTTCTAAAGCCAACACAGCCGATTCCAATTCGGTTTCGCTGTCAGGATCTTCTTGTGCAAATTCGATGAGAACCTGCATATCGTCTCCATCAGCCGAAAGCTGCTGCAAAGGAGAGACAATGGCTTTCAATCGCTGAACTTCGGCGACGGTTGCCTGAGCCGCATCGGTATCGTCCCAAAAGTTTGGGGCGTTCATTTTTTCGCTGACTGTTTCTAGTTCAGCTTCGCGGTTTTCTAAGTCAAAGACAGCTCCGAAGATGAACAATTCGCCGCATCAGTTCTTCACACTTGTCTCGCAGTTCAGCTTCCATGGTCTTTCAAATCTTCTGTCAAACACTTCGATCACGAATAGAAAAACTTTCGCTCATACGAAAGCTTCGGTCTGTCCATTTCAACAAACCCGTTTCCCACATGCAATTCACATGTGACGGATGTCTCAAACCGGGGACACAGGACCATCGTCAATGACACAGCTTCGCCAACAAGCGTTCTGCATTGGCGCAAAAGAAAACCGAATTCCATGTCTGGAATTCGGTTTGCGTATCTCTGGCCGATTTGATTCAGGATGTCTGAAAACACAGCACTGCCGGCTTAGGAGACCGTGCTGCGTATCAAAATCCTCTGAATTCAGGCTTAGAACCAGTGAGGACCGTGAGTTGCAACGCCATAACCGTAAGGCATTGAACCAGAGCAAGCTGGACAAGCGGGTGCGTGATACACGGGTGCCGAACTGCAGCACGGAGCAGCCACAGGAACCGAATCGCAGCAAACAGTCGCAGATCGACGCAACATCCGCTTTCGTGCGCCTCGAACTCGACACGGAGCAACAGCACAAGCGGGTTCAGGAGCTGAACAGCAAGCAGACGGAGCAGGGCAGCTCACTGGAGCACAACTGACAGCAACAGGCGGATGGCAAGGCGCGGCCACTGGTTCACAGCAAACCGACTTAGCTCGGCAAAACAGTCCAGCGTCAACAGTTTCTGATGCAGCAAGCGACAGTAGACCCAACAAAGCAAATGCAGAAAGAGCACGTTTCATTTTCAGACTCTCCAAGAAAGAAGTGTTTCAATGGGAAATGGTTGCAAACACTGGTTCGGATCACTGATATCCGGCGTCTCTGTGTTTGCGTGTTTTTGATGACTTGACGTAGTCTTCCCGCTATCACGCTTGCTGGTGGAGTCAGACTTTCTGTTTTTAAAATTCTGCGACAACCGGTCTACCCATGCTGCATAAAAGGTGGAGATGTGGACTTTGGGAAACGTTGCCGCAATGCAACAAACTGGAAAACGCAGACTCCCTCAGCGGCCAATTTCCAAGCAACGGCTCCCTCAATTACCGCGAGAACCCTGTGTTTTTGTTGGTCGACCTTGATAAAATACGCCGTCAGAGGAAGCTCAGCCGGCAACACCAAACCAGAATGCCAGATCGATCGTGCAACAAACTTCGCAGCTCTCTAGAATCCTGACCCAATGCTGTTATTTCTTCATGAACTTCCTGTCCCACTGACTTCAGTCTTTTGACCGGCTTCCGACCGCCTCCCACTGTTTCTTGGCCCCGACAACTGGTGGAACTCTCCATCCTGTTTGTCATGGCCGTATTAACTCTGCGCGGCTTTATCCTAGAAGGCTACATGATCACCACGGGGTCGATGGCTCCAGGATTGTTAGGGCTGCATAAACAAATTCAGTGTCCCGATTGCGGCCTGACTTTTGCCTTTGGAGTTCACTTTGATCAATCTGTCGAAGGCAACCCCAACGATTCCAATCCAGCTCGACAATACGCCACCTGCCCAAACTGCGGGCAACACAACATCAACACAGGTCAAGTGCCATTAAACCATGGCGACCAACTGCTGGTTCACAAAGGAGTCTTTCAACTTCGGCACCCGAAACGTTGGGAACCCATTGTCTTTCGCAATCCAGAAGACCCTGGCGAAGCCTATGTGAAGCGAGCCGTGGGATTGCCTGGTGAAACCCTGCGAGTTGCAGGTGGCGACCTGTTTGTGAATGGAGTCATCGCCACAAAAAGCTGGGAAACCCAACGTGATACTCGAATTCAAGTTTTCGATATTCAGCGACAAGCAAAAGCAGATGACTGGCGTTTACCGTGGAAGTTAGGCCCCGGCTGGGAACAACAGGGAACCGAATTCGTATTCCCAGCCACGACCGGCGAAACAAGATCAGACGACCTGACCAAAGATCTGAATTACGGCACGGTGAACCTGAATTTTCACCGTCGTCGTGGAGGACAACACGTCAGCGAAGTTGCCTTTTCTCCTGACGAAATTTCTGTTTTGGAGCTCGAAGCAGAATGGAACCGCTGCTTGCAGGAACTGCAAAACCACCCGATTTGGTGGCTGACAAAGTTAGAACTCGATCGCGACCGAATGGTGCTGCGACAGCGAGGTGTCATGCCGTTTCAGATGCAACAGATCTTGGTTTCGGCAAGTTCAACAGACACGTTTCGTCGAGCCATCTTTCGGCTGGCCGCAATTTCTCACCAAGCCCCCATCACCGATCATTATGGCTACAACAGCGTGGTGGCTTCACCGGAAAACCCCATTCAGGATTTGATGCTTGATGCTGTCTTTCAGGCAGAATCGTTGCCCGACCAGATGCAATTTCAAATCCCCGTGGGTTCAAAAACTTTCTTGTTGACCATTCGTCCGGTTGAACTCACCGCTACGATTACCGAACAGCAAACCGGGCAAGAACTTCGCACAGCTCAACTCACCACGAAGCAATCTTTAGCCTTACTGTCAGAAACTGGACTCAGATTGGAACTATCGAATTTTGATCACCAACTGCTGGTGATTGCCAACCATACTCCTCTGTTTTCTCCCATCGATATTCCAGTGGATTTAGAAACCGTCATCGCGTTGGATGAAGCTCGACGAAAGTCTTATCTTGTCATCCCGACAGCAAACGGCCCCGTTGATCACGACATGGGACAACAACAAGCCGAATCAACCACCGTGGCAGCTCGCCAACAACGACAGTGGCAGTTCCACGTTGTTGGTGGTCAGCTCCGAATCAGCGAGTTACGACTTTTTCGAGACGTCTATTACACTCCTGGACGCCGGCGCAATGCCGTTTCATCAAACTGCGTTGTCCCAGCAAACAGCTACTTTGTCATGGGCGACAACAGTCCTGTTTCATCAGACAGTCGCAATTGGGACCAACCTTTTGTTCCAGACCATTTGTTGATTGGCAAGCCTTTTATCGTTCACCTTCCATCTCGCCCTGGAGCCGTCAACTCGGGTGGTGGCCGACTGTCGCTTCGGCTACCAGACTTCAAACGGATTCGGCTGATTCCTTAACCTCCAATCCCAGTGCCAACAACGGGATAAAAACGGCCAACAGGTGGTCGCAACTGAAGCAACCAAGAGGCCGGATCTTGGACCGCATCATGCTCACTCACCCACACCAAGACTTGCCGTCTTAACAAGCATCCTGTCACCAAACGGCCTGTCAAATCAGCGGAGATGAAACTGTTCATCTGCGAACTTCTTTAACCGGCTCATCGAAAACGTGGCGAAAAATGCAGTTTGAATCTTCGCTCAGGCCATTGATTTTGATTCTGAACCTTGTTTTAGGCGGGAACGTCCGATTTGAGCTTTCAAAACCTGACCAGCGAAGTCAGGATTCCCCTTGAAGACGGCAGTGCGGTGGCTGACAGACCAAAAACGTTCATAATTCGGTGTCACAGGTAAAAGTTGGTAAGACAAATCGATCGTCCGCGAATGACGTTTGCCCAGCCGCAGTTTCTGTTGCCTTAAATTTTCAATAGCTTCATCTGATTATCAATCTATGTCCGGCAAACAAAAGAACGTGTCTCAGGAAAAATCTTCTGCGGTTGATGCGAAGAATGCTTCGAAGGATGCCAAAGCGGTCTCATCTAGCCAGCCTCCAGCGAAAACCCCGCCCAAAAAAAAGAGTAAACCAAAGCGAAACGAGGGTGCTCGAGAAACCTTTGAATCCATCGCCATTGCCTTTATTTTGGCTTTCGTTTTCAAGACGTTTCAGGCCGAAGCCTACGTGATTCCAACCGGATCCATGGCACCCACCTTGTACGGTCGCCATAAAGAAATCACCTGTGATGGTTGTGGTTACGAATTTGCCATTGGAGCCAGTCTGGAAATCGATCAGGCGAGCGGGCAACTGTACCAACGGATTTCAGAGGTATTCTGCAACAACTGCGGCAAACAAATCGACGGCACAAATGCGCCCGCTTTTAACGGAGATCGCATTGTCGTCAACAAGCAGATCTTAGACTTCAAACGCTTTGATGTGGTTGTCTTTAAGAACCCCGAAGAAGGACATGTAAATTACATCAAACGACTTGTCGGGTTACCAGGAGAAACGATCAGAATCCGTAAAGGAGATCTCTGGGCTAAGATAACTCAAGATGCCGATTGGGAAATCCTGCGGAAGGAAGACCCGCAGGTTCAAAAAGACATCCAGCTGACTGTCTACGACGACAACTACCCGGCTCGCCCTATTTTGGATCAAGGTTGGCCAGAGCGCTGGACACCAGCAATCCGTTCCAATGAAGACGGATCCGTAGGAGGCTGGAAAGCTGTCGAATCCGCATGGAAACCTGACCGTGAAAACCGAACCTACCAAGCTCAGTCAACGACAGCTGATTGGCAATGGCTGAGATACACACACTTTCAGCCAAATGCCGAAGTCTGGAATCACACAAACCAAATTCAAAACGATGTCTCCTACCCCAAGCCATCTTTGATTTCGGACTTCTGTAGTTTCAATGGCTTCAGGCTTGGTAGAAACTCTGATTTCAAAGGAGCGTTCTGGGTCGGAGATCTCACCATCAATTCCTCGATCAATGTGACATCTGCCAATGCAGAATCTGCCATTCGCATACAGCTTGTGGAAGGACCCCAAACATTTAACGCAACCATCGAATTACAAACCGGCCGCGTTACCTTGACTTCGCTGGAAAGCGACAATCTGGCAGCGGGCGAAACCGAACTCGCTGTTGGTCAAGGCCCATCAATGACATCAGGGAATTACGAAGTTTCGTTCGCCAATGTCGACGATCGGCTGTGCCTGTGGATCGATCATCAACTTGTGGAATTTGATCAGCCGACAACATATTTAAGCAGTGATCAGCCATTCCCAACAGACGCCGATCTGGCGCCTTGTGGGATCGCAGTTCGCAATGCTGATGTCACAGTTTCTGATCTTCTTTTAGAACGAGACATCTACTACCAAAATGTCTTCCTTCCATTTCACGAATCAGAAGGCGTGTTACCTCCTCGCAATGGCTCGAATGAAGTCGATAACAAAAGAGCATTACAGGAGCTGCTCTACAGTCCGGCTGCTTGGGGCAGTCAATACCGCAATGACACAGGAAGTCTTCTGAAAAACAATGAAGCTTTCTGTGAATACCAATTGGATGACGATGAATACTTGATGTTTGGAGACAACAGCCCATCATCGAAAGACAGTCGTCTGTTTGACTACGAAAACCGCCCCATGAACGGCATTTTCAGTCATCGATACGCTGTGCGAAAGAAAGATCTTATCGGCAAGGCTCTGTTTATCTTTTGGCCGCATGGAGTTCCCTTTTTAAACGACGGCGAAGGAATTCCCGTTTGGTATCACAAAGGCCCTGAGGGGACGAATGCCCATGAATACCCTTCGATTCGATTCCCCTTCTATCCTAATATTTCAAGGATGAAGAAGATTCGGTAGACTCTGCCGAATACAATTCAATTTGGGCACCATGGAACAGTGCAAACTGCCCGCCCAAAGCGAGGAGATCAGCGCAATTTCACATTGAATTCAGTGTGTAAAATTGGTCAAAAAACAGACAAACGGCAGCAAAAGCGGATCTTATCCGCTGAAGAGAAGGATTCTCTGATGGCTTTGCTTCGATGCGAAGGGCTTGTAAAAGACTATCCCGGCAAACGGGCGGTTGATGGCGTCGATTTTGATGTCCATGAAGGCGAAATCGTGGGCCTACTGGGGCCAAACGGAGCCGGAAAAAGTACCACTTTCCGCATGGCGTGTGGTTTGGCTGCCCCAACAAAAGGCAAAGTTTTCCTTCGCGGAGTCGAAGTCACTCATTGGCCGATGTACAAACGAGCACAAAATGGCTTGGGATATCTGCCTCAAGATGCCAGCATCTTTTCAAAGCTATCTGTCGAAGACAACATTTTGGCAATCCTAGAATTTCGAGGCGTCGCTCGAAAAACATCCAAGGCCAGAATCGACCAACTTCTGACAGAATTTGGACTCATTGACAAACGCCGTCAACAATCAGGTTCCTTGTCTGGTGGAGAACGTCGGCGTTTAGAAATCGCACGAGCACTCGCCAGCGACCCCGAAATTCTCTTGCTCGACGAACCCTTCACGGGGATTGACCCGGTTACCATTCACAGCATCCAAGACATCATCCATAACTTAAAAGATCAAGGACTTTCGATTCTGCTCACCGACCACCGTGAGCGAGAAACTTTAACAATCACCGATCGCAGTTACATCATCTGTGATGGTCAAGTTTTGGTATCCGGAAGTGCAGAAACAGTCTTGAATGATGAAGGAGCCATCGAAAGCTACTTTGGTCGCCGATTCGATGCAGGGTCAATTATCGATGGACGAGATTCATTCCGCAAAAGCGCATAAACAATGCCTCGCATGAGTCCACAGAATCAAATTTTTTAACTGATGATCAAGCATCAGTGACAGCAGGAGCCAAGCATCATGAGTTCCGGGTACAGTGACGACGCATCAATCGACTCACTCACTTCGCGAGGGAGAGACTGGCCGTGTCTCAGACAGTTCGTTGTCTTTCTGGAAAACAAAGTTGGATCCTTACACACTTTGCTGCGCAAGGTGGAACGAGATGATCTTCAAGTCATGGCGATGTCCATCTTAGATTCATCAGACAGTGCGATTGCTCGACTGATCACCAACAACTACGAACGAACTCGAGAACTACTCGAACTGTCGGGCCTGCCATTTAGTGAATGCGAAGTCATTGGAGTCCTACTTCCCGATGTCGACCAGCCCCACTCCAATATCTGTGGCGGAATCATGACCGCGGAACTCAACGTTCACTACTTTTATCCATTGATGTATCGTCGAGATCGTCGAGGAGCCGTCGCGCTCTACGTTGACCAAGTGGATGAAGCCATCCGAGTACTCAAAGAACAACACCACGATTTCGTCACAGAAGATGACCTGCTGGAATACGACGATCGGTTTTAGTGATCGAAACACCAAACGTTCTGTTGCTGCCAGTTCAGCAACAGAAAAGTTGAGAGATTGCGAAGCACTGATTCATGCGATTTGTTCGCTTTCTTGCAGACACCTTAAACCTTAAACTCGTCAGGAATCCGCCCTCATCCAGCCAACGCAAACGGCCTTCCGGGATCTTTCCAGCAAGTAGATATCGCCATGAAACCAGTTGCTCCTTCTACTGCGATCTATTTCACTGCTGTTCAGTCAACAGACTTAAATCTCGACACAACTGGTTCGACTCACAGCTGCCACAAGATGGATTTCCAACGGGTCGTATCCCAGTTAAAAAATCGCACCAGACGCTTACTTGAGCAGAGGCGATTCGCCATCTCTGCCGCCTTCTTTACCTCACTTTGGCTAGCAGTATTCGCAACAGGATTGCACGCAGATCATCCGAACCCAACGGCAAGTCTTGCTGGCCCCGCAGTCGCTCTTCCACAAGTTCCACCTCAGTTTTCTGATGCGCCTCGCCTGCTGGGAATCGTAGAACGGCAGCTAGAACTTGGAAACCAAGACCTTGCCTTCGATGCCTTACTGGCCATTTTTTCAACCAGTGATGCCGACCTGCCCATCATGAACCAAAAGGATCCTCATACGACTGCTTACGACAAGGGGTTGGCCACCCTTCAAGCAGCCAACATTCAACTCCGATCAGCATGGTCAAAGAAAGTGGAACCGGTTGCTTGGGCTGAAATGCAACGCAGTGGGCAAACTTCAACGGAACTGCAGTTGATTGCTCGAAAATATCCGTTCACCCAGAGCGGCCTTCAGGCCAGTATCTTATTGATTCGTAACATGGTCAGTCATCGGCAAAACTTGACTGCCACAGCCGCCGTGCAACGCCTGCAAGAACAGTACTCAGGAGTTCCAGTTAACTTTCCCGCCCAAGCATTGCTCACAATGACCGCGCGTGAAGTGGAACGACAAAGCCACGGACACTCATTGCCTCAGATGATCGCATCTGAACTCGGCAAGACAACAAATCCATTAGCGGCGATATCATCATGGCAACCGATTTGGAAATTCCAAGAAGACGTTTGGAACACGCCTCAAATTGCTGGCACATTCAATGGCTTATCACAACTCGGTGCCCGCTCCGCTTTGGCATCAAACTCATGGCAACCATTCATTGATGAAAATCAGATCATTCTTCGCACTCCCGTGCGAATTGTGAGCTTAAATCTGCACACGGGTTTAGAACAATGGTCGATTCCAACCGACACTGTCACACAAGATCCCTATGCAACCCTGATTATAAAAAATATTCAGGCACCAACATCCGGGCAACTGAGCCAAGTTTTGCGCAATAACGATCTCGGAGCAGTGACATACGACGGTAACTTCCTTTTCTTTGTTGATCATTTCCGAATATTTGAATCTGATCGCGATGTACGAAACATCCTGAACCGAAACAT
>CAYTUE010000099.1:0-5975 GCA_964441085.1 uncultured Planctomycetaceae bacterium | reverse complement strand
CGAAACATCCTGAACCGAAACATACCGAACCAACGCATCAATCAGGCGGCCCAGCCACTGAGTCGAAAAGGTGCTCGCTTGGTGGCTGTTCGCATGACAAACCCTCCCACCATTGCATGGACAACTGGAATTAACAACGGGTTTCGCTACCAACCCTCATCTCCGGTACCCAACAGTACTCGTCAGCAAACTGATCAATTACACAGCAACCATTCCGCCGCTCAACCTGAAGATCCAGAATCAGAAGAAACAGACCCATCTCCCAATAACGCGTTTCATGAGCATCGGTTTTTAGGCCCCCCCTTAGTATTTGAACAGTCTGTGTTTGTACTCACCGCACACAAGGAAGACATCTGGCTAAACAGCTTAATTAAGGGAACCGGACGTCTGTCGTGGAGACGTTTGATGCCGCACAAAAGCTCACTCGATCACGATCCACGCAGACGTTTTCGAGTTCAATCTGAAGACATTGGAGCATCGGTTGTCGGGATTCACAATGACACCATTTTAAGCCTTCTGAATACGGGATCTGTCGTTGGAACATCATTGCCCGATGGCCGATTGAAATGGTCGACCAGCTTGAAAGACAATTCGACTGGTCAGTCGAAATTTGAATTGCTCGGAAACTACTCCAGAAGCACAGTTTCATTGCCTAGCTTCCCTCCGATCCTTCACAAAGGACGCTTGATTTGGATCGCTGCAGGTTCCAACCACTTATCATGCCTGAATGCTTCCACTGGAGCCATTCAGTGGAAGACGACTCGATTTTCGACGAAAACCGGACAAACTGATCTCAGCAAAGATCTCCTCCCTGCTGGCATTGTCAACGACCAATTAATCATGACAGGCGAGCGGCATGTTCGAGCAGTCAATATCAGCGACGGCAGTGTTGCATGGACCACTGGATTGAATCACCCGATTGGCAAGGCAGTACTGATTGACAACACATGTTGGGTCCCCACGCTTAATGGAAGCATCGTGCCTGTTGACGTGGCATCCGGTGAACTGGGCACCCCCATTTCTTCAAACCACATGATCACGGGATCTTTATATCACAGTCAAAATCGGATCTTGGCGATCACTCCCATTTCAGTTCAAGCGTTGCCACTGTTCCAAAATCTTGATCACAGCCACAACACACACGCGAATCCAGATGCATTGACGAAGTCAAACACAATGCAGCAAACCATCGCAAACGCTTTCAATACCATTCAAAAATTCAATCAATCATCGCAAGGCGACGACGATTTACGCAGCCTAACAACCGATCTTGTCGACCTCTCAGATCAACAGCAACAACTCGTTGCAGAACACATTTTGAATGCCGCCTTCGCTCATAACCAGCTTCAGCCTGCTGTTAAAAGTCTTTCTGAACTGCCAATCACAAAATCACAGTCCATACGACAGCAGATCCTGCTTGAGCAAACACCTCGCGCAGACACAGAACTCATCCCGCTCACAAACGATTGGCGGATTCGATCAGACTTGGCACCGTTGGCTCACGACCAAGAAATCCCATTGTCCTTTGCGACATCAAACATCAAAGAAATCATCCAGCAACCAGAACACCTGCAAGCGTTCTCGCGAAAACAAAGTGGAATCAGCCTTCAAGATCTCGCCCAGAATCTGAAAGGCAATCATCCAGCCGCAGCAGAATTGGCTCTGCTGATGGAAGCATCGGCACAGCCAGAAGACACACAGATTTTGAACCTCCTTCAGGCACTTCGAAACCAGTCAAGAAATCCCATTGATAAGGCGCAATTGCAGGAAACCAATCAAAGCAACTCAATCTGGAATAGTGAAAAGTTAAAATTTGAAGTTGAGCAAGACTTTCATCTCGCAACAGTCACTCCAATGACTCAACTCACGGGAATGTCGCGACAACCCATTAAAATCCCAACCCCTTCTCCGTGGCACGGTCAACGGCTGTTTCTTCAGGAGCAAAAGCTCTTTTCAGCCAATCTCAATCATGGAACCATTACCAAACCACTGACGCTACCGGGAACACCAGATCGAATTACTCAAATCCGAACACCACTCGCCCCCCTCACTCCTTCTCTGTTGCCAATCATCGGAACGTCACACGTCGGAATGATATCGCTCATCAATCAAGCGGAACCAAAAGAACTGTGGTGGAAGCGATGGGATCGAGCAGCCTATGACTCCAGCCCATTGCGGTCAGGCCCAGTCACCACTTCGGGAGCAATTTTTGCCACCAAGCATCGAATCACCTGCCTGCATCCATTAACAGGGGCAACCTTGTGGCGTCAGAATTTTACAAGAGACAACATGCGTATCGGCTACGCACTACAAGTCGCATTTGCAGCCGACAACGAACACTTAATTGCACTCAGTTCCGGCTACCGTAGCGGAACCGTGTTCCGAATGGCCGATGGCAAGCAGCTTGCTACGTTGGGGTACGATATTCCCGAACAGGGCATCCCGATGATTTCTGGTAGCCGGCTTTTGTATCCACAACAAGACCGCCTCAAGCTCATCGATTTAGTCACTGGCGATGATCTGATTGAGGATTTAAAAATCGATATCCGGCCCAAAAGCAGGGCTCAACTTCTGAGTAACACACGGGCGTTAATCACGACCAAGGACAACGGAATTGCCGTTTTGAATCTCAAAACGGCTCGCCTAGAATTTTCCGCCAAGATGCCAGCGGAAGTGATGAAAGTGATGAAACAGCGTTCGCTCAGCATGCAAAGCATCGAACACAACGACCGAATTCTTATTCTGATCAAGCAATGGACTACTCGAAATCGCGAACTATCGGCCACATCGGTCGTGGGTGACCACCGGCTGACCTCTGGTACTCTTGTGTCAATGGATCCCACCACAGGCAAATCCTGGTCGATCCAGATTCCCACAACCGTACTGATGGAAATTGCAGGCGACCCCGTGCCTCTTCTGATGCTGTGGAGTCGCAGGATTCATAGGAAAACGCCTCCCAGAGGATTAAATCAGCAAAGAATTTCAGTCGCCAATCGAGAAGACAATCTGGTGCTGCGAATCGTTGACCAACAAACAGGTCAAGAACTTTTTCGAGCTGACAAGCTGGGATGGGGAAATCCACTCAGATGTTTTCATGATTCCGAAAGTCAGACGATCACAATCGAAACAGATGCGAGCGACATTCGACTGCGATACACTGAATCCGATTCTGATCCTGAATAGTTCACCGCAGTTCTCATTCGAAGTGCGCCAAACATTCTTCGTTGAAACTGCACCACACCATGGATTGTTCGCCACCACTTGTCCAACTGGGAGCCACCGCAACTGCTCCTTCAAGACCTTTGCTGTCTCTTGCCAACGAAGAACTTCTGGATTGGCTCAAGCTGCAAGGACATCAGAAATTTCGAGCCAAACAGATTCGAAAATGGATGGTGGAACGTCGCATCAGTTCTTTTGCTGACATGACCGATCTGCCCGCCGCTCTTCGTCAGCAGCTGTCAGAACACTTTCGCTTCAGCAGCTTTGAAGTTGTCAAACATCAAGTCGCAAAAGACAAAACAGAAAAGCTGTTACTGCAACTCCACGACAACGAACTGGTGGAATGTGTGCTGATGCGAGACCCCGGTCGCCGCACAGTCTGCATCAGCAGTCAGGTCGGATGTGCCATGGGATGCGTGTTTTGTGCTAGCGGGTTACTCGGCGTGAAGCGAGACCTCACAGCCGAAGAAATCTTCGAACAAGTTCTGCTACTACACCGTTTGATGGAAGACGACGAACAGGTGACCAACGTTGTCGTCATGGGAATTGGCGAACCTTTGGCCAACTACCGCAACTTAATGAAGTCACTGGACTTCCTGTCGTCTCCTGATGGATTCGGTTTGGGGGCTCGACGCATCACCGTTTCCACCGTCGGATTACCAGCCAAAATTCGACAATTCGCAAAAAGCGGTAAGCAATACAACTTAGCCGTATCCTTACATGCTCCCAACGAAGAACTCAGAACTCAAATTGTTCCCGTCAACAAGGGCATCGGCATACATGAAGTCCTGGCAGCTGCCGAAGACTATTTTGACGCGACAGGCCGTCGAATTTCATACGAATACGTTTTGCTCGCTGGAGTCAACGACCAACCAGAACACGCCGAAGAATTGGCTCAACTGATGCGAGGACGAAATGCTCACATCAATCTGATTCCAATGAATGGAGTCACGGAACTCACCATGGCTGCCCCTGGCGATCCGATGACTCGCCAATTTGCCACCATCTTAGAAAGCCGCAACATTCAGGTTACAGTCCGCAAAAGAAAGGGAGCCGACATCGATGCAGCCTGTGGACAACTCAGATTAAATCGAACAGAAGAAGCCAACTGACAAAGTTTCAACAGCTTCGCAAACAACAACAGGCTCTCGGTCATTTGCTCTTGGATCAATCCAGCAGATCGCCCCAAAACGCGGTTCAAACGACTCGTACAGCTAAGGCACGGTGCAACAGCGAAAGTGGGATCTCCGATTTTTTAGCTTCAAACCCACTGTAACCATCCCAGAAGATCACAAATTCTCCTGATTCTGTTCAAGCCCACTGTTCTGCTGAAACTGCCGAAGAAAATCGCCGATAGAAAAAGCAATTGGAGATTCGACGCACAAACACGTCTACAGGGAGCTTGCCGTGGCAAATGGATTTGCAGGAGCAGGGCAATCGGCCAACCGACGCCGCCGCCGGTTAAGCCATGACTTGGCCGATCAAGATGACTTCCAATTGGAATCAAATTCCCAAACGACAGCCACGCAATCTGCGAGCCATATCTGGGCGTCACATTTTGATACTCGGCTGCTGCAAAAACTTCTCCCCCGAGAGTTATGGAAGCACTTCACTGCGGTTATCTTTTTGACACTGTTCGCAGCCGCCACAATCTACACGTTGACAACGGAACAGTTTCCCAGCCTACAACACACAACCTTTCGATTTGCATCGTGCTTCTTACTGCTTGCTGGTCAGTTGGCTTTGCTGATTGGCTGGATTCGAAGTGAAAGCGAACTGGACTACAAAGGACGCTTTCGCTGGTGGACATTTCTGTCCATCGCCGTTCTTGCGACAGCCATATTAAGACTTACCGACTCAACGACATGGGCAGCAACTGCGGCAGTCGAATTGATTGAACTTGGCACAGGTCCACTCAATGCAGCTCGCCCAACTGTTCTTTTGGTCCCAGCAGTCATCGTTGTTGCATTGTTGGCCTATCGAATCATTCCCGACATGCAACGATGCTTTGAATCTCAACTCGGCATGGTTGTGACCGTTGCCATCTTAATCACCATGGTCATCTGGCCACATGTTGAAGCAGCCCAATCGTTACCTATTGTGATCGCATCGCTCGACTTTTCTTTGTCTATCATGCTGTTTTCATCCCTGCTGCTACATGCTCGCTACGTCGCTCACGTGAATCACGATCCTCCTCGATTCATTCAGAAATCAATGACAGAAGCCGTACAAGAAGATGACAGACTGGTTCAACCAGACAGCACCGAACGACATGCCACTGCCGCTGAATCTCCGTCAATCAAAGAAGATCAACCGGTTGTCGCATCAGAACCAGATCAGCCACCTGAACTTGAAGTCAAGAAAACGTCCCAACAAAGAAAAAGACGCAAGAACCGTCGAGCCGCATAACGTCACAGGCGACCAAGCAACGCATTTCGCATGACTGCACACGATGGTACCAAACGATACCGATGACTGCATCGATCAAAGTACCAACAAAAAAACCAAGCGAACCGATCAATGGAATCGCGTGGTGAATCAAATTCGAGGAGAACTTCGGACAGTTATTGGTCCGCCATTTCGGGACGTTGAGGTCGGTCAGGGCGATTGCTGTTTCCTCGACCGCCGGGACGCCCTCCACCCACACGACCGCCGCCGCCACCGCCGCGTCGAAACAGGCTGCCAATCCCAGCTCGAAATTCTTCCGTGCTGATCACTTTGTCACCGTCTTTGTCCAACGTCATCAAGCGATCTGC
>CAYTUE010000098.1:14405-15563 GCA_964441085.1 uncultured Planctomycetaceae bacterium | reverse complement strand
ATCGCCTGTGAACCATGAAAGTGGGGATCAGCAGTCGATTATGAGACCGGCGAGACGCTCACGGCCAGCTCAAATTGATAATCCAACGCGGCGATGACGGGGGCGTAGCACGAGGCTCTGCCAAGAAATTCAACTTGACCCATTGATGCTGTTTGATAGCATCGAAATGTAACAGCAGCGGTGACACCTGTGCGTTTTTAAATTGGGCATTCACTTTCTCGCCGCGGGGTGATTGCGACATAAGGGCTCATGCAACATGCGATCTAACATTATCGGGCTTACCGCGATTGGAATCTCACTTGTGTGTGCCCCCGGCTTTGCCGGGGACGAAACGCAGGATGTTACCAAACTGGATGATCTTCTGGTTAAGGTCCAGAAAGTCCTCCCGCAGGGATGGGCCGCCAGTATTGAATTGTCTGACGACATGCGTCCTAGTCGTCGTGGTCCTTTTCCTACGCTGATCATCAAATCGATTGAACGGCTGCCTGTGGGGCACGCCATAATCTCAGCCAGCCCTATCAGTGAACCGCCAAGCATCTCTCAAGAAATTGTGACTCGATATTTCACCGTGTTGCCACTCGTCACCCCGCAGAATCACACAAAGATTCAACAGCACAATGAATTGTTGCAACGCAGACGACAACAGTTCGTGAGTGACCATTTGAACAAGATTTCGTGGGCGCATAAGGGGGCACGTCCAATTCCCCCTGACAAATTCGACCCTGAAACAGAAAATGAGATCCAGCTTGTGAAACAATACGGGCTTCTGTGGGTCTCCACACAGCCGCAGTCACTACCAACACATCACACCGACCACTTTTCCTTTGCATTCACTGCGGATTACTTAATGTACATTCATGATCCCAAGAAGGCGAAGGAATACGATGAGATCTTGGAAGCAGTTGAGCAGTTCATTGTGCCATACGAAAATAAGCGATAATCACCTGCGCAGCCAACGTAATGGCTGATGGACACTGGCAAGAACATCAGTGTCTGTGCTTCATTGGGCTGATTGCACGATTGTCACCGATTCGCTGCGGGTTCCAGCCCACTTGCTGTCAGGATCTTTCAACAGCGAAACAATCGGCAGATCGTTTGATTTGTCATCTGCTGGGAACACGTTTGGCTCACAGTGCACTGTTTCGCTTACAGTGCACT
>CAYTUE010000098.1:3149-14305 GCA_964441085.1 uncultured Planctomycetaceae bacterium | reverse complement strand
CACTATGGTGCCGTTTGCTTAATCGTGCTGGCAATGTGTTGGGCAATGATCTGATTGCCTTGGCCTGTCGGATGAACCCCATCGGAGTGCATCCATTCAGGAGTGGATTTTAGCAAAGTCTGAAAGTCCACTAGCGGAAGTTCTTCTTGCTTCGCAAATGTCATGGCTGCTTCACAGTATCCCTTCACCAAAAACTGAAGACCGCCAGCTGCTTCGTAGTCTTCCTGTTTGTGGCGTGAAAAATAGGGACCATCTTTGATTGGTGGAATCGTACACAGAATTACGCTGCTGTTGATCTTTTCACAAGCTGTCACCATTTGGCTTAAGTTCGTGCTGTAGTCCTTTACGGCGACATGCTTGTGACTGTCGACCCGAAGATCATTTGTCCCAAACAGAATCACGACTGTGGTTGGGCGGTGATTTAAAACATCCTTCTTCATCCGCTGCAGGCCTTGGCGAGACGTATGTCCGGCCACTCCGGCATTGATCACTTCACAATTGAGTTCGCGTGCGAGAATTTCTGGGTAGCCTCGCTTTGTAATGCTGTCACCAAAACAAACCACTTTGTTGACTTGGTTGTTCGCCGCGTTGTTGACTGCTGGCTGCCCAGCGTTGATTAGTCGAAGAGCTTCATCGGCGAACCGTTGACCTAGCTTTAACTGACTGGCTGCGTCGAAATGCGTTCCGGGATCCCACGTTGTCAGATTTTCGACGGTCACCAAACCGACGTTGGCAACGGCCTTCGAAGTTGCCTTGATTGCAGTGCGGACTTTGTCGCGTCTTCCGTTGTCAACCACTTGGCCGAGAACCACAGGAAGATTGGGCACACCGCAATCTTCACGGACTGTCGCGATCAAATTTGTGAGGCGTTTTTGATGAGTTTTCGGATCCGCTTTAGAATCTGATTCGCCCTGATGCCACAACATCGCTTGGATGGTGAAGGTGTGACCTTCTGCTTTGAGTTTCTGAGTGGACGTGCGGATTGTTTCGATCAAATTACGGTAGCAGTGGCCGTGTTCAGAGAATTTTTTGGACTGACTGATAAGCCAATCCTTGCGAAGATTTGTTCCGCCTTCGCTTGCCTTGATGATGGCGATTTTATGCTTGGGGCGCTGCTTTTGCATGTGCAGCGTAAACCCAATTTCAGGACCAAACGTGGGCGACGGTAACTTGCCTCGATATTTGGGCGGCCGGCTGTAGCCCGGAGCCAGAGACGTCCAGTTGGGAGTCGTCAGTGGTGGGTTGTTGTAAAACATGATGGCTTTTTTAACCGATTTCACATCCGCTTTACTGAGATCAGAATTCTGCCCTCGTCCGTCCATATTCGACTGTCCAGCCAATACGTAACAGTCGTAGTGATCTGCTGCTGCTGGCTGTATAAAGCTTAGCAGTATGCCAGACAGGAAAGCCAACTGAAAGAAGCAGGAACGTTGCAGGGCTCCTGTGGAAGTCCGTTTACGGCGATTACAAAAGTGCAACATGGAGATCATTCCTGCAGTGTGAGTGTTGGTTGGCGATATGTTTCTAGCAGTCACCATGACGAGACAGTTTGGCGGTTCGATTTGCTGAACGTCAAGGCACTGTGGATCGACAGGCCAAGATTTCACAGGACCACCTCAGTGTAACGATAATTGCCACTGAATTTGCACGTTTGTGGTGTGAGTAGATTTCAATCCGACGAGAAACAACAGGGACTTCCGACTTTTTACACAGCGTGCTTGTCGGTGTTCCTCAGGTTCGCTGAGCCAGTATCGGAAACACTTGGCAAACACAAGATCCACGCTGTCTGTGGCGAATACAAAATACGAACGGCACACAGGGATTCACGCGGTGTTTGGCAACCGTGTGAATCCCTTGAGTCACTTCCTGATGAGCCGGTTTTTGCTTAGCCCAGATTTTTGGCAGCCGCTTGATCCTTTGCTGCTCGTTCCACCCAACGCTGCACGGTAGGTCGCAGGTTACTTCTGGAATGCCCCTCTGGATTGCCGCCATTCTGAGACTCGGCAAAGTGTTGACGCTGAATCGATTCAATGTCGGCTCGCAGTTCCGTTTGTTCGCTCACTGGCCAACTGCTTGCTTGTGATTGGTTGATACGACGTAGCATCAAAGCCGCACCAGTGGGAGTCAGCGTGTCGGGAATCACTTCAGACACAACTTCTCTTGTGGTGTGCTGCTTTTGATTACGAGACAGCCAGTAGGCAACAGCAAACAACAGCAGAACAGCCACTGAGCCAAAAACCCAAACAGAGGGCGAAACACGGTCGTCACTGAAGCTGAAAGTTTCGCTTTCGACTGGAACCAAATCGTAGTCGTCGTAGGTAAATCGGGCCACAGATGGAGCGGTCGTGGTGGCTTCGTTACTCTCTTCTTGCTGCACAGGAATCGCCGCTGAAATGGCTTCTTGGTTAATGGCAGGAAAGGCGAACTCAGTCGGTGCGGCTGAACCAACGGAATCCTCTGGCACGTAGGTGACAACCCATTTCCGGAGTGTCCCTAAACGAAAGACCCCATCGGAATCTGGATCTAAGTTGGGAAGTGATTGGCCGTTTTGCGAAGAAAACTGAGTTCCAGTCGTCTTTTTTTCCTTTTCCTCTTCTGGCTGAGCACGGTGCGCTTGGCTGACATCAAAAGGGTCGACCACCAATTCGGCTTCGTCCATTTGATATCCGGCCAACGATGTTCCGACATGTTCTAATAATTGGTCGAGTTCAGGAACAATTCCAGACGCGTTGGCCGTGATTTCTAGAGTGACCTTTTGTTCGTCCTTGCCTTCCAGCATGTCTCGAGCATCCAGTTTATGTTCGATCACTAAATCCGAGATTGGCCTTGGCGCAGGTTCAGCCGCTGCGTCAACTAAAATGGTGTTCGACAACACTGGCAGCACAATGGGACCAGAAGAATCCACAAAGTGCATATCCATTTGTACTGCTGGCAGGCTATCAACACTCGGGTCAGTCGCTTGTAAAACCAAGTAGGCCAGAGGCTTTTCTTGCCAGCCAGTTTTTCCATTCAGGCGGATGGAAACAGGCGGGTTCAAAGGTTGAAAGAAGCCGATTCCTAACAACTGAACGGAATCCCCAAACGATGCTTCAACGCTTTTTTGTAATCGTTCTTGATAGTTGATCCTTTGCCATTGTCCTCCACTAAACTGAGAAAAACCATCCATCAGATAGCGAGAGAAACCTCCTGACGAGCGTTCGATGGAAGCCGTATGCCGGAGTGTCAACGTTGCGCCAAAAGGTTTGGTGCCGACTCGGTCGCTTCCATCAATGGCAAGGTGCAGATGAATTTCATCTTGAACAAGTTCATTGTAAAGTTTCAGCGTCCTGCGAAGAGGAGCACCGGCAGGATCATCACCAACTAAGCGAACAGCCGCTTGGATCAGTTGAGGTTTGACTTCTGGTTGGTTGTCTGCCAGCCCTGACGTGATTCCGCGAGCAAATTCACCAAAGTGGAGAGCCGCATGGGCGGGAGCCATCTTCAAAATGTCATCACGGATTCTGTCGATTTGATCCGCGTTCTCTAAACCTTCTGTCATCAGGTTGTCTAAGGTTAAGGCTCCTAAGTCGCTGGAACCCAACGCAAGACTAAACCACACGTTGTAGATTTGCAGATCCGGACGGACTCGACCTTCAGCCAATGCCTTGCGATATCGAGATGCTGCATCTGCAAACGATTGAAAGACAAGCTGGCGAGCACCGTGATAGGCCACCGCATCTTGTTCTCGCTCGCCACGAAACTGCATTCGATCAAAGCTGAGTGCGGCTTTCATGGTGGCATACTGCCACGCCGCTTGTTCGTCCTTGCAGTTCGTCACAGCCGACTGGGCCAGTGCTGTGGCAAGATCGTATCCTGTTTCAACAATTTTTCTTAACTCTGAATCGCTTCGTTCGAAGCCAGCGTCTTCTTGTGCTTGTCGGCTGCGCCAATCACCACTTAACTCCTGACGCATCGTGCCAGCCAATTGAGCGGCAATCGCAGCGGGAATTTCGTCGACAGGCCCGAGGACTCGTTCAATCGTTTCGCGATCGTATGCTTCAGTTGGTCCGTAGCAGGCTCTCAGTGCATTCACCACACCAGGTAATTTTGAACCATCAACTCCGATGCCTTTCAACACATTTAACAGCTCAACAAGGCGTGCAAGATTTCTTTGCTGCCAACCTCGAGTCACTGGAGCCGATGGACGGTTTCCACGAGTAAACGAGTTGAACCAGCCGTTTCGGGAGTTACGTGGTTTGCTAACTTTTGCTTGCATCCGACGAACCCAGAGATCCAAAAAGCTGTTTGCCAATTCTGTACTCATGGCGGGCTGTCGTTCGATTCCCTGTGCCAATAACTGCAACGCAAAGTCTGTTTCGTCGGCAATTAAAGCAACTCCAATAAATCCTTTGTAGGCTCGTCCCACAAGACTGGGTTCAATTTGGTTCCGCCATGCTTCGTTTGGCATAGAGCGAAGCAACAAGGCGGAAACTTCAGAAACACCATTGGTACCACTTTCTTTTTTGATGGCATCTTCTGCGCGAGTAATCAAACCGATCGTGAGCATTCGAAGTGGAACGGTCAGCTGTTCGACACGCAAGTTTTCTTGAGCCAACAGAGTATCCACTGCCGCTTTCATTGTAAGAATTGCTTGAGCTCTCACAGTTTCAGATACTTTGTCGTCCTGAAGTTTCAGTGCCTTTAAAGCGACCGCTTGCAGACCTGCCGGCGCGAGTGATGGGTGTTCGAAAATGGTACGCAGCCATGTGACTCCTGGGCCAGGTGGAACTTGAGGCAGTAAGTCAACTGCACTGCTGAGACATTGCGATCTGAGTTCCACGTCGGCACCATCAAGCAACGCAATTTCGCCCAAGAGCGACCATCCGGATTCTACCATGCGGTCCCTTGCGGTTCCGTTAGATTCTGCGGCGCGAGCCAACATGTATTCAGCGTGGCCTTTCAATACGTCTGCATCGTTTGATGATCGAGCTTCTTCTAACGACGGCATAAATTCATAAGCTTCGATTGGAAGGCCAGCGGCTAGCAGCAAGCGAACCGTACGGTCACGTTGCTGCTTCGACTTGCTTCCAAACCAGGTGGTGCCTTGACGAAACTGTTCAATCAACGGACGTGTACTCGTTTTTCGTGCACTAAATTTCAGCAGCTTGGCCAGTGCATCTACTTGCCAGTCGGTGAGTTCGGCAGGGGCCGCTTCGGACAGACCCAAGACGTCTTCGGGGATGAGTTCGGAAGCAGAGTTGTTCGTTCCTTGAATCAACGCGGCATACATGGCTTCTGCTTCGCTCCCCGCTCGCAGAACCAGCAATGCTTTCACCGCATCCCATTCTGCTGCCATCGCGTGGCGATGAAACCAGTTCACGATGTCATCATCTGACGCATTGTTTGATGGCAAGTTTTCGGGATTCAAACCGATCTGGCTCCGCGCGCGAAGCACGTCCTCGGGACGACGTATAAATTTTAGGGCTCGCAGTTTTCGAGCCAACTGCCGACGTTTCGTGCTGGCCACCGTAATCGGGTTGCCATCCGGTTGCAGCCAAGGAGACAGATCGACACCCAAGTCGGTGTAGTACGCAAACATGGCTCGTTTTTCTGCAGCAGGCAAAGTCTTGATGGTATTCAAGATTTTTTGAGTGTCTGCATCTGGTTTTGCTTGGCTGGAGTTCTTGGAGCCAGACGCCGTAGCTTGACTTTGAGCGCCTTGTCCTTGAGTACTTCGTCCTTGAGTAGCGGCTGCTTGAGCCTGCTGCGGGGCCGCCGAATGACCTGAAACGCTGCCGGAAAGGACAGGCATCAGTTGAATCTTTTGGACAGGAGTTTGCGCCAAAGATGATGCACACTGCAATCCAACGACGAAGAATACTGTTGCCGAATAGGCAAGCACGTTTCGTGACGTGAAAGACAGGTGACGGACGATGCGATCGTTGATGGTTGAGCAGAAAGTCATATGAGGCAACTTATTAACGATTTGATGTTCTGTGTAGCTTTTTAAAGTCGTGTTATGAACAGGCACTCGATTGGTTTGCATAAGATTCATCACCAGCCACCTCCCCACGGTTGAGGTACACCAGCACCGTCACCGGGTGGTCCTTCTTGGAGCGGACCCCGATTGGGTGGACCGCTGCCAGGTTGATTGCCCGGTTGACCATCGCCCGGACGGCGTGCTTGAGGAGCCGTGCGGGGCAGTGGAACGCCTTCCAGTTGATCCGCAGTCAGTTGCTCAAGATTCAGCACTTGTTCGAGGTTACGCTGCATCCGCTGATGCCGGTCGAGATCACCCCCCGATTGTTGGGCCGAAGTGACAGGTTTCCCTGTCCCAGACGTTGCGGTCGTGGAGGTTGCTGTTGCGGGCGTTGCTGTTGCGGACGTTGCGGTGCTTGATGTTGTGGTTTTGACTTGGCCACCGTGTTCTGATTCAGACAGATAGCGGTAGTGCTGTCGAGCCGCACGAGAAACAGGTCGCCAAACATCTCCCGGTCGCCCTTCTTCTCGCAGCAATCGAGCTCCCACATATTGTGCGGCAGCAAGCTCTTCACGAATCGCGTGAGTTGGCAACATTCGAGAACCTTCAGGGGCAGTTTCCATTGATCCTGCAGACTGAAACGATGCTTGCTGATTCGCTTCCGCGGTACGCAAATCCAACAACGCTTGAAGCTGATTGATTCCGTTGAAGACTTCGCCAGAACGAACTAAGGCTCGAGCTTCAGCCCAAAGGAGCGATTCCATGAGATTTCGATCGACTTCAGACAGTTCACTCTCATCGCCTGTGAGCTCAACCATCGACTTCAACAAAGTTTCCGTGGCTTTGCTATATTTTTTTGCAGTGCGGTGCCAGACTTCGGCCGCATGGTCATAGGCAGCATCCTGAGCGGTTTCCGCCTGAATGACAGACTGAGCCAACGGGTGTTTCGTCTGAGTTTGCCAATCAATGCCTTCTACAAACGCAGCTCGTCTGGCATCCAGAAGTTCCAACTGCAATTTGTAAGCAGCTTCTTGAGCATCAGTAGCAACAACGGATTCCGATTCGGCTTCCTTGATGAATGTTGCCGCATAGTCGCGAGCCAGCCAAATCTGCCCCGGACCGTAATGAAACGTGACGACAAACACGGGCAACACAAGCCAAGCCAACCAAAGTACAGAACTTCGCATTACGTGGTGACTCCTGTAGCGGGAACAGTGGAAGCACGTTGTCGAGGGACTCCCCATAGGCTTAACGCGGGTAGCAATAGCGCCAAAAGCAAAGCGCCTAACCCCACTGCAATCACAGCGACATCACGTCGCCCCAAATTGTCGCCAGGTTGCGGTTGAATGATTGCCAAACGATTGAGCAATTGACTGGGAAGGTGTCGAGTATTCGCATCAAAGTAGGTGCCACCCAGTTGGTTGGCCAATGTGCGCAATGATTCTGCGTCTTGCTGTGAAGAGTGACCTTTAATCAACGTTCCCTTTCCCGTTTTTCCCACCCCCAGAACCAAGGTGTCAGAAATGGCTTTCGGAACAGCTCGGATAGGAGTTGAATCGGTACTGTCACCATCGCTCACAACAATCAGCAATGTGGAACCATCAGGCCAGCGACGAGCATATTCAATGGCATCGGAAATACTGGACGAAAGCTGTGTGGGACCAGGTTCAAACGCGCTGAAAATGGGCAGCCCATCAAAGAGATTTTGGACCACATTTTTGTCGAACGTCTGTTCGACAATAGGAATCGCTTCGTTGTAGACTCCAAAAACTGTGACACGAGTCTTTTTGGCGTCCAAGCGGTCCAGCACGGCTTGCAGCACCATGCCTCCTTGCACAAGTCGCTGTTGGTATTCACCGCGATTTGTTTCTCGTACTCCCGCATCTTTTATCAGCATGCTGGGCGATGCATCTAAGCAAACAAACACATGTTTTGAAGCTTCGGGGTCTGGTTCGATTTCTGCAAATTCAGGCGGTTCAAGAAGTAAGATCATGCATCCCCATGCAACAGCGGACATCGCAACCACACGCGCAACGGGTGCCATTTTCGCCCACACTGCTGACGTGCCGTCTGGGCCGAAGGCGAGTTTCGCAACACGGTTGATGCGACGGATATGCAAGAATTCAGCGAACGCCACAATCATGGCGCAAACCACTAAGGCAACATTCGCGACGACCAAAGGATTGTCTACCACGGTGTGTACCTCCATTTCAGCAGGCTCACGGCGTACAGCACCAAGGTCACCAGCCCAATCGCCACGAATGGCTCGAAGTAGTCGATCGCAGTCGACGATTCTTGCTTGAACTGCGATGGTTCCATTTGATCAATATGATGGAAAATCAGGTTCAAACCATCAGGATTGCTCGCAAGGAATGCGTCACCATCGGTTGCCCGGGCAATGCTTGATACTTCTTCGGGAATCTTGCCAGTGCCGATATGGATGTGATACATCGTGATCCCAGCGTCGTTTAACTTCTGCGAAATGCGATCCACTTGTTCTTGACCTCGCAAATCGCCACTTACCCCATCAGAGACAAGAATCAAGACGCGATCCGTGGACGGCGTGTTCTGAATTGCTCCTGCCCCATCGATAGTTAACGACGTGGGACGAAAAAGTTGTTCAAAGGCTTGATCTTTTTTGTACTCATCCAGCGTGATTGGCCCTGTCTCCGTCCCATCCAGCCGTGCAGCTTCACGTTGCATATTGTCGGCACAATAATCTAATGCGACACCGATCATCGTCCCTCCCATTCCCGATGGTTGGTTGCCGGGGGCAGCAAATGCCAAGGCGTTGCGCAGAATCTGTAAATCTTTGGTTAACGGAACCCAACGCAATGGCCATGAACCAAACAAAGTTAAGCCGATCGCATCGCCTTCTCGAGCGTAAGTAAAGGATTCAATCGCAGTGACGGCGCTGTCGTAACGGCTTCCTGATCCCATTTTCCCGCCCATACTCCCTGACACATCCATACAAATGGTGATATGAGTGGCAATCCGATTCTTTTCTGGAACTCGCAAAGTTTGGGGGCGGGCAATCAAAACGACTGCAACGGCCAACAGTATGGCGGGCAGCAATTCGATACCTCGCAAAAGAGCGCCTAACCAAAGACGAGTTGCATGAACTTGGTGGTCGAACGGCATCGTCAATCCTGCTGCCTGACGACGGACGGACCAAAACCCCAACACCAAAGGAAGCACCAATAAAAGCAGTCGTTCTGGGTGCACAAATGTCATGCTGTGCCTCCCACGACGCTTGGTTCTGCAGACACTGTTTCATCGATTTGTTTCGCTTCCGCAGCACGGTAGGGAGCCAAGAGAGCTTCCATGGTGGCAGAATCCAACGTGCTTTGCTCGGCGTGATGATCGTGAATCCATGCTTCCATCGATCGCAAGAGTTCTCCTGCTTTCGCATCCCGTCGCATCACAGGAACAGCATCCACTAATGATGGCGGCAAATTTAATTTTTGCTGCCAAAAGGTGTAGATCAGTAATTCAAGTCGGCTTTGCTCTGCGACTGACAGGTCTCCTTGACTGGCTCGATGAACTAACGGGCGCAAGTGATCAGCCAACGTTGGTTCAGGCACCACAACTTCCACCGGAACGGGCCGACGATTTCGCCAACGTATGTAACCCCAAACGATCGGCACCGCAGCCCATAGCACAGCAAATAGAATTAGGATGGCACGGTAGCCTCCCAAAGAACGCAATGCGGGGTCGTCGATTTCATACAAACTGGTTCCGCGCCCCGGCGGAAGGTCGGACACAATCTGCACCGGCATCACGGGCAACGCTTGATTCACAGGCACAGGCGACCCATCGCTTTCGACCACGTAGTCTCGCAGGTCATAACTCCCCGCAACCGTTCCAAAAAACCAGAGCGTGTATGTCGACTTTTGATCCGAACGTTTCGTACGTTCTAGCCGAACCAGTAGCTCGGAATCCATCGACTGATCGGGAACTGCCATCAAAGTCGCGCTGGGGCTAGAAAACGTAAGTTGAGACGTCAGGCCGCGTTTTACGATGACATCGCCTGCTGGCTTTGCATCTTCCGCCACGACAGGCTGTGCAGAGACACCAGTCAACAGCAGCCAGAACAGGCCCACGTGAAAGATGCGCCAAATCGCGAAATGAGTATTCGTTGGCATCATCTTTGGCCTCGCTGTCGAGTTAACAGAAACTGTCGCAACGGGCTAAGAATCGATTGGTTGGTTGTCAGTTTTAAGTAGCTCACATCGGCTCCCGCGAAATCTCGAGCCAGCGTACTGGGAGCTTGTCGTTTTGTTTTCCCCCCACCCAAAAATGAGCGTCCCGATTCGGCTTCTGCCCCCCGAAAATACCCGGCACGCAGCGGGCCGACTTCAGCAGGGTCTTGCAGATGCAAAACCACGACATCGTGTTGATGCCCTAATTGACGCAAAACAGAAATGGCATCCGGGTCATGTAAGTCACTGAGAATAAACAGCATGCTGCGGCGAGTTAACTGAGTCGACATGGCCGTCAACCGATCACTCAGTTCTGTGCCTTCGTCAATATCGTGAGCACGCAAAGGTTCAAGGTCGCGCCATAAATCGTCAGCAGATAGGCTGGGAGCACGATCCGAATTCAGCTGAGCATGACGAGTTCCCCCGCTTTTGATGCTAACAGGACTTAGCCTGCGCACGCCCACCAACCCGATCGCCGCAGCCGCCCACACGGCCAAGTCATGCTTGCTTAATTCCGTCGACGAAACACTCATGGAAGCCGACGTATCCACGATGAAGTGCATCGCCACACGCTTGAGCGTTTCGTGTTGTTTCACATAGGCCACGGGCATTCGAGCGCTGAGTTTCCAGTCGATCTGACGGACAGAATCGCCCGGTTCGTAAGGACGAGATTGAGCGTATTCTAAGCCTGACCCCACAAACAACGAATCGTCTGTTCCAAAGGCAATGTCGTCTGCGATACGGCGCACCAATAGTTCAAAGTTCGCGCGCGACAAAATGTCGGGGCGAGGCAGTGAACGGGTTGGTTGAGTATCAGTTTTCATACGTCATGAATCTTTAATGTCATCAGAACTGGCACGGTCTTCTTGAACTGGCACTGTCTTATTGAACTCGCACTGTCTTATTGAAATCACAACCGTGGAAACCACGGTGCAATCGTCACCGATCCTGTGACACTGTTCTAAGGGTGACCGACACCGTTCCAAGAGCGATAC
>CAYTUE010000098.1:0-3049 GCA_964441085.1 uncultured Planctomycetaceae bacterium | reverse complement strand
GCCCAAGAGCGACACAGCCCAAGAGTAACCGTCGTGCGTCCTTTCGCCGTGCGTTGTGCAGATCGCCGTACGTCGTGCAGAGGTGGTCTACAAACGAGATGCGGATTTGGTCAGTCTGCCCGCTTTTGCGTTGCCTCAGAGCAGTTCGCCTGCATTTCCGCCGTCCTGTTAAATCAGATCGTTCAGCATTTTGTCGAGTACCGAACGAGCCGTTCGTCCGTCAGCCAAAGCTTCGTAACTTAAACGCACTCGATGTAAAATAATGTCTTCCGCCAAAGTGAATAGGTCTTCGGGCACAACGTAGTCTCGCCCGTAAATGAAGGCTCGAGCACGCGCTGCCTGAACAAGACTTAAAACAGCTCGAGGACTGCACCCCAAAACTAAGTCTTTGTGTCCTCGAGTCGCATTCACCAATTTCACACAGTCGTGCATGAACACATCGCTGACATGCACTGTTTGAACCTGAGTCATCGCTTCAGTGAGGTCTTTAATTCCTAGCTGGTTTCCATCTTCAATCGCATCAAACATGGATTGAGGAACGGCTCCATCACCTTGGCGTTGCAGCTTCAATTTCAATGAGCGACGGACAACTTCGGTTTCTTCTTCTGGAGTTGGGTATCGCAACCGGTGACACATCATAAACCGGTCTAACTGAGCTTCCGGCAATTCAAATGTTCCCGCTTGCTCCACCGGGTTTTGAGTCGCAATGACCAAAAAGGGAGCTGGCAGAGTATGAGTTTGATCGCCAATCGATACTTTCCGTTCCTGCATCGCTTCCAACAATGCAGATTGCACTTTGGGTGACGCGCGGTTGATTTCGTCGGCTAGCAACAGGTTGGTGAACACGGGCCCCTTGTGGATATGAAACTGTCCCGTTTTTTGATCCAAGATTTCAGAACCCAAGATGTCCGAAGGCAACAAGTCGATCGTGAATTGAACTCGCTTAAACTGCAAGTCAATTGCCTTGCCGACTGATTGCACCAACAAAGTTTTGGCAATCCCCGGCACACCTTCCAAAAGCAAGTGGCCCCCTGTGAGTAAAGCAATCAGAACTCGTTCGACGACCTCTTTCTGGCCGACAACTGTCTGCCCGACTTGTTCAACAACAGACCTAGCAAAGGGGGCAACCACAGGCACTGAACCGTCTGCTGTGGCTTTAAAATCAGACGGTGCTTCAAGAGTCGTATCGGTCATGTTGTCGTCAGATGTCAGAATGTCGAAGTATCAGAAAATTGGCGTGTTGAAATGCTGCTCGGTGAAAGCGCCTCGAATTACTCGACGCGTTCAGATAGCAGCAGTTCAAGTGCCTTGCCAAGTTGTTCTTGCTTCAACCCAGTGGCCCGAATTCTTCCGGTACGGTCGACAACAACTGTGACAGGAGACACGCGAACATGGTAACTTTGAGCCGTACGGCCCGCTTCACGAATATTACCGTTCGCCACATTTTTTACTGATGAATCGAAAGCAATCGGAACAATCAAACGCTCTTCAGACGCAAAGGATTGGACATCTGTCCAGTTGCTTTCGGAATCGCAAACCACCGTAAAAACCACACCTTGGGAAGTATATTTATCAGCTAACAAGTTCAGTGATTTCAGGTGGGCATGAGTCATCGCCATATCTGGTCGAGTAAAGTGCAGGACGCGAACCACGCCTTCCAAATCAGCCTGTGTTTGCCCGTCAGGAGCATCGGCCAAATCAGCACCTGCTGACTCAGTCATGTCACCGTTTTCTGCGGCAGCATTTTCGCCATCTGGAGTCCACCACGATTGGGCTTGGACTGCAGGAGCCATCTGACCTAATTGTTCTTGCCAAGGCTTCATTCGAGAAGAACCGGTGTAGAACCAGTCACGACGGAACCCAGCAAGCCGACTGCCTGAACCTGATTCTTCAATCAGACGTTTCACGACATCCTTCACGTGCCCCGGTTGAACGCCCGCTGCTCGCACAATTCCATCGCGGTCAACCACAATGTAGGTTGGAAATCCCGTGACACCATAAGCTTTGGCGGTTGCTCCAGTGTCTAATACAACGGGATAGTTGATACCGCGATCGTTCACCATGGATTCGGCTTTATCCCAACCGGATGCGCTGGAATGGATTCCTAGAAACACCAAGTCGTCAGAATAGGTGTCAACCATTTCGATGTTCTTGGGGATGGATGCAATGCAAGGACCACACCATGTCGCCCAAAAATCCAACACAACAACCTTGCCTCGACACTCTTCCAATGTTGTTGAATCGCCGATCCATGAATCAGCGGAGAGTTCCGTGGCCGTGACACCTTCCAAACTGGCCCGCATTTCAGCCATTTGCTTGTAGTACCATTCGGCTGGAAATTCTGTATCTGCCGCACTGGCAGAAATTGAGAAATTCAAAGCAAACACAAGAGCCAACGTGATTGTCGTACGGTCGAGCAAACTCTTCATGAAAGCGATTTTCTTTAAACGGAATCCAAGCGGAAAAAATTCACCAGTGACGGAAATGGGTGGGTTTTGAAGCAGGAACGAATTCTGGATGCTGTCAAACGCCGTCAGGGCCAATGAACGGAAACTGCCATTGAAGTGTACTGATGACCGCATGACTTGCTACTCGATTTCAGCAATTAAATGCCAACTTTCATGCCGTGAAACCAGTAAAACCCGACACCGCAACGTGGATAAAAACGTGTGCGACCAACGTGGAACACCTCAACTGCAATCCGTTTTTACGTTGAAAAACACTGATAAACGTCTCGCGACGGTAAGATCACGGGCCCCAGTAAGATCACGGACCCCAGTGAGATCTGGACAACGATGTTGGCTACTATCTAGGCAGTGAGCGCGGCCTAGATTGTTTTGAAATTCCATCAACACGGTTTAAACGCCAAGGAATGTTGCCATAAAGCAACATCGCGTCAACATGTCATCGCGGCCAAACCTGAACAATGCACTCGTCCTCGCTGTGCCATAACACGCCGAACCAAACCCAGCGGTAAGCTAGATGTCTCGTTTTAGCTCACGGTACGGAATCGAATCTTCTTGCCGCCGCAACAAAATGTAGCCAATGG
>CAYTUE010000097.1:10195-15715 GCA_964441085.1 uncultured Planctomycetaceae bacterium | reverse complement strand
TTTTACAATATGCTCTTCACCATGCATGCCACGGTGATGACGTTTTTGGTTGTGATTCCGATCTTGGCAGGGGCCTTCGGCAACTTTTTGATTCCTCTGCAAATCGGCGCCGACGATATGGCGTTTCCGAAGTTGAACATGTTGAGCTACTGGTTTATGTGGCCAGCCATCGCCTGTTTCGGATATAGCTTCGTTGCTGGAGGAGCCACTGCGGGGCCAGCTGCCGGATGGACGGCCTACCCCGTCTTGTCAGCGCTGACTGCTGCTGCTCCAGGATCTGGTGCGGCTCAAACATGGTGGCTTGCTGGACTGACCTTCGTTGGCTTTTCATCGATGATGGGTTCGATCAATTACATGACCACCATCATCAACATGCGAGCTCCCGGCATGAGCCTGTTTCGGATGCCGTTGACGATTTGGAGCATGTTTATTACTGCCATTCTGCAGTCGTTCGCATTGCCCGTCTTAACAGCTGCTGGATTTATGTTGCTGGCAGATCGAATGCTGGGAACCTGCTTTTTCGTGCCTGCAGATATCGTTGTCAACAACGCCGATCCCACGGTAGGTGGTGGTCAACCTTTGCTGTGGCAGCACCTGTTTTGGTTTTATTCTCACCCAGCTGTGTACATCATGCTGCTTCCTGCAATGGGCATGGTTTCAGACATGCTGGCGTGCATGTGCCGTAAGCCAGTGTTTGGCTACAAGCCCATGATTTATTCCATGACTGCAATCGCAGGACTCGGTTTTATTGTGTGGGGCCACCACATGTTTACCAGTGGAATGAATCCCGCTTTGGGCATGACCTTCATGACATCCACCATGATGATTGCGTTGCCATCGGCGATCAAGACATTCAATTGGATCGGCACAATGTGGGGCGGCCGGATTCGCTTTAACACGGTTCTGCTGAATTGCGCGGCCTTTGTGTCGATGTTTATCGTGGGAGGCTTAAGTGGAATTTGGATGGCAGCGGTTCCCGTTGATGTTTACTTCCACGACACCTACTTCATTGTGGCTCACTTTCACTATGTGTTGTTTGGAGCCACCTTGTTTGGAGTCTACGCGGCCATCACTTTTTGGTTCCCCAAGATGTTTGGGCGAATGATGAATGAGCCTCTCGGAAAGCTTCATTTCATCCTGACATTCATCGGATTCAATGGAACCTTCTTTCCCATGCATCTTTTGGGCATGGCTGGTATGCCTCGCCGTTACGCAGATCCCTACGTTCATGGTTACCTAGAACATCTGTTACCCATGAATCAGTTCATGACTTGGTCTGCCATGCTGATGGGATGTGCTCAACTGATCATGCTGCTTAACATGACTTACAGCGTGTTCTTTGGGAAGAAAGCTGGACGAAATCCGTGGGGAGCCAACGGTTTAGAATGGTCGGCTCCATCGCCTCCTGGACACGGCAACTTCGATGAACCGATTGCCTGTTATCGAGGCCCCTATGAATACAATTCCAACGAAGCCAAAGCGGCTGGACAAGATTATCTGTTACAAGCTGCCCCGCCGAACGGAACAGTTCAGGATGCGAAACCAGCGGCCAGTCGTTCTGACGGTGAGGTTTCAAATGCGAGCAATTCAGCAGCTGAATCCAGTGGCAACACCTCAGCTGAAGACGAACCTTCTTAGTGAACCGGTTTCCTTCCTTCGTTGACAGCAAGCAAGGGCGGGAACACTTTCTCTGTTAAGCATACGACAACTCAATCTCTTTCACTCGATCGACAACAGGGACCTGCTGACCGTTCGATCTCGTTTTCAACTGCCAAAGGTTTACCTTGGAAGGCTCATCAAAAAACATCGCCCCCCCCGTTCAAAGAATGGCCATCGCGACCATCTTGGTTGCGTTGTTGCCCATTGCGATTGGATCTGTGGTGACGACATTGAAAGCAGGAATGGCGTTTGCCGACTGGCCAACGTCAGATGGCGAAAACATGTTTCTGTACAACTTTTTTAATGACCTCAGGCACACCGATCGGTTTGCAGAACACACTCATCGCCTTGCCGGTGCATTGATTGGATTTTTTACGATCGCGTTAGTGGCAGTGACGTTCTGGAAAGAAAAAACCAATTGGGTTCGGATGTGGACGATTGCCATTTTGATCGCCGTGATTGTGCAGGGATTATTAGGTGGCCTTCGAGTCATCCAGAATGCTCAAAAGATGGCAATGGTTCACAGTATTACGGGAGGGCTGTTTTTTGCCATGTGCTTTGTGTTTGCTCATGGAGTGAAACGCCCGGGACAGTTGCAGTTACAGCAGGCAGCCGCCAAGGACTCTCGCATGTCGGTGCTGAAGTTTTATGTCGCCATGTTGCTACCTGTGCTGATTTTGGGGCAGTATTTTTTGGGGAGCATGTTTCGGCATCTCGGAAGCATGCTGCACGAACACGTGATGGGAGCCATGTTGGTTTTTTTGGTATCGGTGTACGTGATTTTTTGTCTGTGGCGAAGCGATTCGGTTCGATTGCGAAATCGAATGAAGTGGTTGGCTTCGGCTTTGATTTTACAAATTTCATTAGGTTTGGGAGCGTGGGCAACCAAGATGGGAATTCCTTCTCAAGGTTATGTTGCTTCGGTAAATAGCCTATTGCAGACAGTGATTTGCAGTTTGCACACAATTGGCGGCATGTTTTTACTGGCAACTTCCGTAACGGTCGCGGTGGAACTTTGGTTGCTAGCAGAAGCCGGTTATCTTGCGAACGTTCGAACTCACAAGTCGGCAGCCACTGCTCCTGCAAGTGAGCTTCGTCCCGAAGGGAGTCCGTCATGAGTCTCGCATCATCTGCAACCCGAAGGTCAACTGCCCTGACTGCCAACGAGTCAATTCCTGAAGCCATTCGTCGCAGAATGGGACTGTACGCCGAATTGTCGAGGCCACGAATTGCCCTGATGACAATGATTTCGGTTGCTGTCGGTTTTACCCTCGCTTCTGTTGCGACACTTGACGCTTGGGTTTTGCTTTCCGCATTAATCGGGACAACTCTGCTTGTTGCCGCATCCAGCATTTTGAATCAGTTTCTCGAACGCAAAACCGACGGATTGATGATTCGAACAGCCGGGCGGCCTTTGCCTTCAGGCCGGATCACAATCACAGAAGCCGTTACTGCTGGCCTTCTCTGTGCCATACTGGGCACAACCCTGCTGGCACTGACTACCAATTCGACAACTGCCATGGCCGGGTTCCTGACGTTCGCCGTGTATGTGCTGGGCTA
Source organism: uncultured Planctomycetaceae bacterium (assembly GCA_964441085.1). Lineage (GTDB taxonomy): Bacteria > Planctomycetota > Planctomycetia > Planctomycetales > Planctomycetaceae > Fuerstiella. The sequence goes on along the minus strand of CAYTUE010000097.1, from coordinate 12,496 downwards.
TACGCCGCTAAAGGCTCGATCGATTTGGTGTACGACCATTGGAGCAATTCCAGGAGCGATGCCTCCGGTACTCGGTTGGCTGGCGGCAGGCGGCAGTTTGGGCGTGGAAGCGGCAAGCCTGTTTGCGATCTTCTTTGTCTGGCAGTTTCCTCACTTCTTGGCGATTGGTTGGAAGCACCGCAACGACTATGAAAAGGCGGGCTTAAAGATGCTTCCGTCATTTACAGATGAAGGCCTTCGGACAGGCTGGGTGGCCGTGTTTTATGCGGTTCTGTTTATCCCCGTTGCCGTATTTCCAACCTTCATTGAGCTGACGGGATGGCCCTATTTCGCTGTGGCCGCAGTGGTGTCTGGAATCTATTTCAGATACTCCGTGCGGTTTTTGAAGAACCGCGCTGATGAAACAGCTCGCAGCCTGCTTTACTATTCACTGGTGGCCTTACCACTTTTGTTGGTGACACTGCTGCTTGATTTTCTCAGAATGCATTCTTTCTAACCGTTCACCGATTGCCATACTGTTCTGGATGTGACTGCCTCTCGCACATCACCCTGCCGTTTACCACACTGCCGATTAACTCACTGCCAACCAACACGCTGCCGATTGACGGTCACGATGTTCTGTGAAACTTTTGTTTATGTCTGAATCGAAACAACCCACTGCCGTAAAAATGGGACTTCCAATTTCCAACGCCAAGTTGGGAATGTGGTTGTTTTTGGGGACGGAGATCATGTTTTTCACGGCCTTTATTGGGTCGTATATTGTCTTAAGATTCGGATCCCAAGGCTGGCCAACATCCCCCGACGTGACTCATATCAACGTGTGGTTGGGAATGACAAACACCTTTGTCTTGATTGTGTCCAGCTACTTCGTCGTGCTGGCTCACGATGCAATGGCCAAGAAAGACTACGCAGCCGTTCGTAAAAACCTGTTGATCACATTGATGCTAGCAATCGCGTTTTTGGGCATCAAAGCGTACGAATACAACGGCAAATTTACTCACGGCATCGTGCCAGGGCAGATCCCCGAAAATCACCAACAGGCCATTCAGAAGGTTACTTCCCAACTTGAATCTGTGGTTCGAAAGCGGTTCGCATTATACACCGGCGACGGTGTGGTTGCCGCAGTCGCTGCTGACCAAGACAGCACTTCGGACGATCAACAGCAAGACAACAAAGAGTCCCAAAGCGATTCGACAAATGTCGATGGTGCTATGGTTCCCGAAATCCCAGCGGTGGAAGTCGATGAAGTCAAAGATCTTGCCACAGTGAGCGGCAAGATTGGGATTTTTGCATCGAACGAAGACACCGACCCCAAATACGCCGACTTAAAAAAATCTGCCGCTCATGATCTGCGACTTTATGCTCGCTGGAAAAACCTACGCGAACATGTTGTGAATGATGCGTCGATGACGAAGATTCCAGACGCAACAAGTAAGGCTTACGTGCAGGCTCAAGCCAGTTTGCCACCCGGCGATAAACTTCCTGTGCTGACATTAGATGAAGTTAAGCGAGAATTGGCCGAGCTCAAGGCCGACAAGGCATTTGGTCAAGCCGTTTCTGAAGGTGTCACAGATCCTCAGGTCATCGTGTACGGAAACCTGTTTGCATCTGTCTACTTTTTGATGACCGGATTCCATGCGTTGCATGTCATCGTAGGCATCATTCTGTTTATGATTCCGTTGCTGATTGGCAGTCGACTCACAGACCGCTGGTCCAATTGGGTTGAATGCAGCGGCTTGTATTGGCACTTTGTCGACCTAGTCTGGATCTTTCTGTTTCCATTGCTGTACCTGCTGTAACGCAAAACTCGACTGAACCTGTCTCCACTTTTTTAGGCAGTCAGTCCACGCGAGTTGTCCGGCTTCAGTTGGTCAGATTTTTGAAATTCTATTGTTCTTCGTTTTGAGGCGAATTGATGTCCGAAGCTCAGGTAGATCAATCCTTGGAAACATCGACGCCACATGATGACCACCATCATGTGAACTACATGGCCGTGTTTATTTCTCTGTGTGTCTTGACCGCACTTTCTGTCGGTTTCGATTTGATCAGTTTCGAAAACAAGGCAGTCACCGTTGTCATCGTGCTGGCGATTGCCGCTGCCAAAGCAAGCTGCGTGCTGCTGTTTTTCATGCATCTGAAGTTCGAGGGCGGCTGGAAGTATCTTGTGCTGGCCCCCACAACAGTGCTGGCTTTGGGTCTTCCGTTGGCGCTGTGGCCCGATATTGGGGCTCACTACTACCCGTCATCTGCAGCTCAAGGTCAATGGCTTGAAGAAGCAGCAGCCAGACAAGAAGCGGCAAG
>CAYTUE010000097.1:1637-10095 GCA_964441085.1 uncultured Planctomycetaceae bacterium | reverse complement strand
CTGCAGCTCAAGGTCAATGGCTTGAAGAAGCAGCAGCCAGACAAGAAGCGGCAAGCAAGTAAGAGTCGGGCACGGTAAGAATCGGGCACAGAGGCAACCTGTTGATCAGATGGACCAACGGCCCATTCGTTTGACTCACCTCGCTCAACAACGACCTAGATCAACAACGACCGAATAGTCACCAGAAGATTGTTCAACGCCATCAATCGCCGTAAACAGAAGCTAAGAACTGCTTGCTTTGGTTGATGATTTCATCGGTGGCGTCTTCGAAAACGTAGTGACCAGCATCAGCAATTTCGTGCCGTTTTGCATTCGGAAAGCGGACGCAAAACTCTTTGAAAAATTCAGGGCTGAAGCACCAGTCTTTCATTCCCCACGGCAAGAGCATGGGGGAATCGACAAATTGAGCCAACCCTTCTTCGACTTCAGTCAAGGCTGCATAGCTGCGGTGAGCTGCGTTCAATGGAATGTCGTGAACAAATTCTTTGACAGCTCGGCGATGAGCCCACGAATCATAGGGAGCCAAAAATCCAGTCGCGACAGCAGCTGGCAGCTTTTGTTCAACGGCCATCTTGACGGCAGCCACTGAAAACAAGTTCAGTCCTTGCATGCCAATGGTTCCTAACACTGGAATGCGGCAAAGCGAAATCCTGAACGGAATCAACTGACTGCGAAATGCGCCAGTATTCATCAGCACAAACGCTTTGAAACGGTCTGGCAACCGCCCCGCGGTTCCCATTCCAATTGCCCCACCCCAGTCATGAGCAAACAAAGTCACCTGCTGTAGATCTAAACATTCGACCAACTGTTGTAATCGCTGAATGTGTTGACCAAGCGGGTACACATCCTGTTGAGGTTTTTGGCTGAAGCCGCACCCGAGATGATCAACTGCAATCACTCGGTATTGCCCAGACAGCTGCTTCACGAGATTTCGCCAAGCAAAGCTCCAAGTGGGATTGCCGTGTACCATCAGCAGCACGGGGCCCTGACCTTCGTCGATGTAGTGCATGACGTGCCCATCGATTTCGATCCAGCGAGATTCAAAAGGGTACTCGTCCCGAAACCCTTCTCGCTTGGAAGCGATTTGAAGAAGATCAGACGGAACATCAGCAGAATCAAGCAAACGCGAGACAGTCACAGGGCAGGTCGATTCAATGAAGGAAAACGAATATTGTGTTCCAGCAGTTTACCTCAAATTGAATGGCTTATTGCAGCCGCCTCGAAGCCCCGCCGTCATTTTGTTCTGCTTTCCCGGATTTCATGATCACGTTTCCTAGCAGCACGCCCCGATAGCACGCCCCGACCAGATGCTGCATGCCCATGCGACGTCTCTGAACGCCTCTTTCCGCGTCGCTTGGGATGACATCGGTCACCAGATTTTTGCCGTAGCGAAAGTCGCAGGACTTTTACTTTGCGGAGATCGGTTGGTACAGAACTGGTTGTCCAATCAACCTCAACCATGGGATAATGACCGCTCATCCTCATCTCCGTGGATAAAGCGAGCGACCGAAGAGATCCCGCCGCTTCGTTGTTGAGCAACGTCTGGCCGATCTTGTTCGGCAGGCTAAGTATTCAAAACGTGGTGCCAGCAATCGTGGCTCGCTTGAATGATGGACTCGACTGTGATTATTCAGCTTCAGCGGCAGCAGCATCTTTGCCAAGTCCTTGCTGCAGAACACAAAGGCGCTCTGACACATCGCGAAAGGATTCGTCGATTGCAGTGATTCGTTGGTAGTGCCAGCTGGCTTGTGGACCTGCTTTCGCCGCTTCGAAGTAACGCCCCAGCCAATAATGAGCCAACTTCACTGCGTTGGGATGAGATTCCGGAGTGACGATTTTTAAGGCGGCTTCGAGGTGTCGCCGACCGACTCCCGCCTGATTGGATTTCAAGCAGCATTCGCCCATACCGATCAAAGATTCTGCATGCAGATCGTCTTGCTTGACACACTTGGCGAAGTGTTCGAGGGCTTCAGAATTTCGGCTCGTTCGACGACACAGATCCGCGAGGCGGAACACCTTTGTCAGGTCGCTAGGATCACGTGCAACTCGCCGACTTAAAACTTCGAATTCATGTTGAAGATACCTTGACGTGTGTTCTTCAGCAGATTTTTGTAGTCGCCCTGCATCTGGGTTTGCGGCCGCAGCAGTCGCGGCAGTTCGAGCACGCTTGCGAAGCAAAGCCAGCTGAATTTCATCAATTCGGTCTAAGACTCGCTGGCGACTGGCATCAATACGAGCCGTCTGACTTGATGGTTGATGAGAAAACTGGCGAGCAATTTCTTGGTACAATTCTAAGGCATGACCTAGCTGATCATTGCCAACATAGTCTTCTGCCTTGCGAATTTTTTCTCTTCTTTGCTGTTGATCAACATCAACTTCATCACGACGACTGACTTCTTCCTGATTCATCACTTCCGTTTCAGGCGTGCTGTCATTGGCATTCAATCCATTTGCTCGACGTAAACCGGGGCCTCCATCACGTAGCATGGTGGCCACATCAACCGCATGCATGAGTTCTTCTCCGCTTCGGCTTGCGGGATCCAATTGCTGCATTTTTAGGTAGCACCCTTTGGCGTCTTCATGACGGCCCAACTGATGAAAAAGATCACCGAGCGCTCGCAACCACTTCACCTGAGTGCCGTCAATTTTAATGGCACACACCCATCCATATTCAGCAATGTCGAAAGCCTGCCGGCGTTCTGCTGCTTTTGCAATCGCAACAAACATTCCGGCATCCCAAGGATTTTTAGCCAATACTTCTTCTGCAAGAGCATCCACGGTGCCCCAGTCACTACGAGCTTCCGCAGCGATGAGCCGACTTTTGATCGCCGCAAGCTTCACCGTTTCGGCCTTCTTTAAACCGCCCGCCTGCTTGTGAACACGACGGCTGGCTCTGTGCTTTTGTTTTCGAGCAGACTGATGATCTGGATCCAGCAATGTCGCTTTTGATAAGCATTCCAAAGCGTAAAGCCAACTTTCGCAGCTCACGGCTTCAACTCCGATTTGATACCACCGGTCAAATTCCGTTGAATCCGAATTATTTGATTCGAAGTTCATGCTTGGCCCCTTCAGCTATCAACATATCGTCAGACTCATCAGGTTTGCATATCCGCCAAATTCTAGCATGATGATCCATCATCACACAGCACAGATTTCAGCAAATTTGCTGCGATGACCGCTGCAGCCACGGCGACTCAGTCAATGAGTCTGGTTAAGAACACTGGTATTCGCAGTGCGTTTGATCGCAAGGCAGCTGCGATGCATTGGTGGCCCGAACTTCTGATGTCGTTGATACTTGCATTGCGAATGATGCTCATGGCGAACGCCGCTTTTCCTGATCGGATACGGCTGTGGTCGTTAACGTGCGACGTTCCACGCGACCGGAATTTGCAGCAACGACTTTGCGACGGACGCCAAAACCGTCGAACGCTAGTCTTTGCCTCGAGCCGGATTTTTCCAAACGAAAATATCTTCTTCGCGAAGCCTTAAATAACTGTCGTACCGGACTTCATCAATCATGCCTGCATCCACTGCCAGCTTGATGCCGCACACGTCTTCGTGAGTATGACTGCAATCGGGAAATCGACAGTAGGGAATGAATGGGCGGAATTCAATGTAATAGCCGTCGACTTCTTCAAGGCTAATATCCCAGAGTTCAAATTGCCGAATCCCTGGTGTATCAACCACCCAACCTCCATTTTCAATCGGCAATAAGCGGGCTCTTCTGGTGGTGTGTTGCCCCTTGCTGTTACCGTCACTGACGGTCGACGTATCAAGGTGCAAACTGCTGTCCACGGAATTTAGAAGCGACGATTTGCCGACTCCACTTTGCCCACTGACGGCTGTTTGGTTACCTCGCAAATAACTTTTCAGTAAATCAATTCCATCCCCGGTGTGCATACTGGTCAGCACAGTGGGATAGCCAAGTTCACTGTAAAGCCGTTCAACGCCAGCCAGACTTTGACGATCGACAAGGTCCACTTTGTTGATGCAAATCACGGCCTTTAACTCATGGCGTTCTGCCATGATCAAGAAACGATCAATCAAGTTGGTTTTTAGGTCAGGGTCAGCAGCCGATGCGACAATCAAAACTTGATCAATGTTTGCCACAATCATGTGTTCTCGACCACCGCTGTTTCGAGACAGCACGCCTCGTCGAGCCTCGATTCTTTCAATCACACCCTGATGTTTGTCTCCATCTTTTCGAAATAGAACTCGATCACCAGTCACGACCACATTTCGGCTATCGCGCGCCAAAGTTCTTAAAACACCACGAATTGTACATTCGTAAATTTGGCCGTCGACTTCGCTTTGAACACGGCAATATAAACCGATAAAGCTGACAACTCGCCCCATGTCGCACTCGGATTCGTCGACTTCTCGAAGCAACTGGTCACCGTCCGCTTGGACTCCCACAACCGTCCGCTTGCGACTGAGCGCGCCTTTGCCGCTGTAACGTTCAGACGCATCCGCATCCTCCGCTGCGACATCGTCGTTCAAAAGTTCATGAGTCAAGTTTTGATTGCGAGTTCGAGTCTGCTTGTTTCGGCGCAAGTCAACTCGAACCTTTCCCCCACCGGACTTCGATTTTTTCTTCTTCGATTTCTTTGCCATGTGGAAAATGTACCAGCGGTGTGCCTAAAAGTCGCCCTCAGATATGGCGACAGAACCGAACTCTACGTGAAATCAATTCATCTATTCATAAAAAGGATTTCACCGAACGTCCTGTGAGGCAACAGCTCATCACAACACACGGATGGTGACGCATCGCCGTTCTGACATGGCAAGATCCGCACGGAAAAATACGAAACAAGCGTGCAGCCGCATTGTTTCAGCCACGATACTACGCTGCGGCGTCTACGGGTTCTTCATCGTAGAAGAAATTTGCCATCAGGTGTTCACCGCAAAACAGCACCAACAGCAATCCCATCAATACGGGAAACACTTCCACACCCAGACGACCAAGATTGACGGCTCGATCCAGTTGTTCCAGATCAGTGACCCGAGCAAACCGATCCTTGCCGAGAATTTCGGTTAACTGTTCATCAGTGATCTTGGAGAGGTCGCTTTCTGCATCTGGCAAATTCACCGAAAAAACAGACCGAAACGCTTGGTTTTCTTCTGCTGCAGTGAGTTCGTAGTGTCCCGATTCATCGGCATCGGTCAGAAGAATGGAAGCTTCTTCAAGCGCCATTTGTCCTCGAGTTTGGCGAAGACGTGGTCGAGCCACCATGAACTGAGAAAATCGTTCGGAACTGGGCACGTTGACTTCGACCGGCTCACCCACTTCAAAGTTGTGCTGAGTTTCACTTGCCCCTGTGAGGTACTTCATAACTTCATCAACGAACATCAGATACGTCCAGTTGTCGACCACAAAACTTTCGTTCCATAAGTCACTCCCGTTGCTATCCAATGCCGACGTGAACATTAACACTTTTCCTCGCCCAACCTGACGTTCCAACAATGCTGGGTGAGCATTTTTATGATTGAATTTCAGGATTTGGCGAGCATCTTCAGCCAGTTCGAACGTCCAACATCGATCAAAGATCGCTCGATTGAGTTCTGTTTTCGCCTGCTGAAAATCACTGAATGCTTCCACCACAGGGTGACCAGATGCGAACAGTTCTAAGCGAGCCGGTTGAGGACGAAAACGGACTGGTACCAACGGCAAACCAGGCAGTAATTGTTCGGAATCTGGAGTTGTCCATGCGTCGGATTGCAGCATTTGCTCACCACCTGCGGTGATCAACAGCTTGCCTCCAGAGCGAACAAAATTCAACAGATCAGACCATGATGATTCTGTTGGTCTTCGCCAGTTCAAGACACAAACGATGTCATAGTTTGAAAGCGATTCTCGTTGAAAGTTGGCTGAGGAAATTGATTTTACGTGAAAGCGTTTGGGAATGTTCAGCCGTTCGATTTGAGGATTCAAAACGTTTTCAAGATACGTGAAATCAAGGTCTCGATCGCCCACCAATAATACCTTTGGCACAGCGGATACCCGGAAGGTAAAGTAGCGAGTATCGTCAATTGGCAGAGGGTCGGGGCTGGAAAGACGGATGATTCCAGAAGTAAATTCCCCCAATGCACTGCCTTTCACCTGAAAGCTAACGACAGGCGCTGTTTGATCTGGCGTCACGCTTCTGCGAGGGCTTCCAATCACACCGCCTCCTCGAACTTCATCTCCTGCTTCATCCAAAGTGAAAATTTCAACCACCGCGTTTTCAGACGCTGCTGCAGTTCCTTCCACTGCAACCGAAATGGTCACAGGCTGATCTGCAACGGTTGATTCGATATCGAGTTTGACTTGAGTCAGCGCTACGTTGGCGGGATGATCGACACCCACATCAATGACGTACACCTGCAGCCAATCGTACTGAACCAGTAGATCATTCAGCGATGATTCATCTGGCTGTCTCCAAGCAGACACTGATGAATCAGTCAGCAGGTAAATTTCCCGCACAAAGGCGTCATCAAGACCGCCTTGTTGCTGAACAAGTTCACGGTCGGCGACCTGTTCTTCAATCGCGTTCTTGAGCACAGAATTAAGGGATCGAGACACCTCATTGATTTTCAATGCTTCAATCCGAGAACGAACTCCGGCCAAGTCTGCTTGGAAAACAGATTCCGATTCAGTCGCCGTGGTCGCAATGGCGACTCGACTTTGCCCAGGCAGCACTTTCAATTGATCCAATGCGATTTGCTGAGCTTGTTCAAGCCGAGTTTTCCCTTCTTGCTTGAAGGTCATGCTGGCACTGCTATCGAACAGAAAAACGGCAGCCACTGGCAATTCGGCAGCCATGGGATTAACGGGAGCCGTCATTTCGCTGCGAACTCGCAGTCCCCATGGAACTCCCACAGCCAACAGCACGGCCAGCAAAGATCCAAGCAATGCGACGGCCTTCCACGTTGACCGTTTTTCTCGCCGAAGATGGTCAGCAGCAACCGACGATTTTAACTGTCGATCTCGCCAAAGATAAACTCCGACACCGCCGCATGTGACAGTCAACAGCAAACAAAGTTCGTACCACTGTAAACCATACCGAGCCGCTGGCAACGAAGGCCGAGCTAACGCAAACACGGCGAGCACAACGACAAGACTGCGCAACATAAGTAGCAGGAAATGCCGAATTCTCATTCGTCGTGAATTCGACGTTTGCCGAGTTTGAAGTAAGCGCAATGCGGGAAATTCAATCCGCTTGGGCTTGGCCTTCATGATCATATGAAGCAAGACAGGCAACGCGGCAAAAAGAGCGCCCGCAATCAAAGATGCATTGATCAGTGTCATGCGTTGATCTTAGCAGCCATGCCAAACAGATGCGAGTGCAGCAGATTCCGTCAACACAAAGGCGCGTCAGCCCATCAATCCAGAACTTCGATAAACCCAAATGATGATTTCCAGAGTGGCTCAATAGTTGTAGACTCAATCCCCTGTCAACGAAACTACCGAAGACCATACCTCATTTGCACCTTCTCCGCCTGCCTTGTTCGACTGATGAAATAATGAATACAAATCCAATCAACCCTGCAGACTTTCAAAGGTCCGTTGTCGCTCATCCGCCTTTGGCTCGGCAAAACAATTTTGATGTCTGTCCCGAAAACAACCGCCGGATCATTCAGCATATCGAACAAGGTGGAATTGACATTCTGCTGTATGCGACCAACGCCAACTTCGCTCATATTCGACCTTCGGAATACGAACGAACGCTTGAAGTTTTGGCAGACTGTTGCAGCCAAGAAACTCGGCTGATTCCAGCAGCGGGGCCGGGGTACGGCACATTGATGGATCAGGCGGTTATCTTAAAACGCCTTCGCTTTTCATCAGCCATGGTTTTGCCCAACGCATCTGTCATGACCGAACCCGGATTCATGAATGGGTTTCGAAATTTCGTACAGGCTTTAGGACATCCTGCAGCCCTATGTATCAACAACGAAAACGACATCAGCCCCGAAGCAGTTGCCGAATTGGTTGAACAAGGAGAAGTTTCTTTTATTCAGTATGCGATTGCTCACGACAACAGGGAAGAAGACGCCTGGCTGAGCCGACTGGTCGAACGAGTGGACCCGTCTTTGATATTAAGCGGCCTTGGCGAACAGCAAGCGATGGTTCATATCACCAAGTTTCGTTGTGCGGGTTTTGTCAGTGGCGGCGCGTGTATCAACCCAGCGTTGTCGATGCAGTTCTTGAAGGCGGTTCACGACAAGAACTACGATCTCGCAGAAAACATTCGAAGTGCTTTTTCGCCACTCGAGGATTTGTGTCACGAAGTCCATGCCATTCGAATCTTACATGAAGCGGTTTCTGCGTGCGACATCGCCGACGTGGGGCCTTATCTGCCCATGCTCAGTGGACTCGCCAGTTCAAAGGCCAAGCAAGTCAAGATCGCGGCCACCACGCTGTTGAATTCCGGCACCTAGATAGACTGTTGAAAAACCATGCCGGTGACAACCCGGCGCG
>CAYTUE010000097.1:0-1537 GCA_964441085.1 uncultured Planctomycetaceae bacterium | reverse complement strand
TTCAAGAACTGAGGTTGCCCCGCAATTTACCAGCCACCCAGTGGCGGCATGCTGTGGCTGCTTCGCAGTTGGTTTTCTGATTATCGAACACGATCAGTCAAACGAATCTCGATCACTCTTTTAAAAGCGCAACTTCAAAACTGTCGCGTTGGGTTACCCTTTCAACAGCCAGCTCGATTAAGTCACAGCAATCAAACCATTGGAATCTACTGTTGCAACGCTCGTTGCATCAGTTGAACTCGCAGACGTTCTGGATTGTCAGGTTGATCGGCTAATGTCAGCGCCTTAATAGCTCGTTCCTGATTGTCACGAATCAGGTGTCCAATCGCTTCGTTGATCAAAGAAGGATAAACCCATTCCCCCTTGGGTAGACGTCGACGGTAGCTCCCCAAAGTAATGAGTGCTGCTCCGACTTCGCCTCGTTCAAACTGACATAGCCCAGCCCAGTAACTGCTGTTGCCTGTGCTGCTTTCGTTGATTGCCTTAATCAATGATGGCATCGGAATCGAAATGGTAGGAGGGAGTTGAAGTTCCTTTTGGTAGATCTCAGGGACGGCAATTTGCACTCCCGTTTCAATGCCAGCAATTCTTACTTGCTGAAGTTGTCGAATCACGGGTGTTGTGAGGTCTCCTGAAATCTGTCGTACTCGAGCCATCAAGAGCTTCTTGGATGGCTTACCGAATTTGTCTTCACTGGTTGCTGTTTCGTTATCCATGAGGCGTTCAAAGTTCTCTTTCAACCTTTGCTCAGCCAGTTCTTTCTTTTGCTTTTCAGTGAGTTCCTGAGGGCCAAACGTGTCAAGGTCGCCTCCCCCGAGACTCTTCACAGAACGTTCGAACGGAGCGTCAAAGAATTGCATCATGGCAGTTAACTGCTGTTGTTTGTCTTCCGGCAACGAGCGAGATGCGATGGAGGTTACTTCTGGAAATGGCCACACCGTGAGATCAGCTGCGACCCATGCCCCTTTGCTGCCATCTGAGATTCGCTGAAGGATGGGACGGATCTGCGACGCACTGCCGTTGAGTTCTTCATACAGAATGGCGGCATCGCTGGAAGCCAGATTGTCCTGAAGAATGAGCATTCGAGGGGCAAAAGTATTGGCTTGAGCAATCAACTGCACCTTTGCCGACTTCCACCGATCATGCTCGATTAAAGTTTTCAGTGATGCCGAAGAAGGATTCAGTAAATCAAGTCCGTCAGCCGCTGGCAAAGGAATGCCAGCTTCGCAGTCAAACACCCATGTTTGGTCGCCTTGAAGAACAACCACCATGGCATTGGACTGATTCATTAATTCAGCCGCGATGGATTCTGTCTCGTCGGAATCAGGTCCATCGGAATCAGGTCCATCGGAATTTTCAGAGGGGGTCACCCAAACAGCATCAACTTGCTGCTGTCTGAGCAGTTCTGCGAACAACCACGCTCGATGTTCCGGACTGCCTTTCCCCAACATCAAAGTATCATACAAATTTAAAGGCAAGTCGTTGTCTGTCTTGGGGGCCAAACTGATATGGCGAGTCACCCATTGGAAAATGGCCA
>CAYTUE010000096.1:10649-15731 GCA_964441085.1 uncultured Planctomycetaceae bacterium | reverse complement strand
TATGGACGACAACTTGTCGTCTATGAAGGAAAAATCGCGTCACAACACCAAACAGCTTACCAAAAAGAATCCACGTTGACAAAGACACCGTGCCCGCGGCGAGGTAAGCCAAAAGGCGTCACCGCTGCGGCTGATGAGGCAAACTCTAATGTCTGCGACCTACTGTCTCCGGTCTCTCTAGTGACGGAGAGCATGGTTTCGAAGACGAGGGGCCGATCTTTGCAGGATGTCAGTGCTTAAAGCTGGTTCCTTTGTACTGGCTTGTCTACACTGCTCGCCTGTGCATTTGGGTGTTCTAAAAAGAGATGGCCAACTGCGACTTTTTGGTTTGATTCGACGACGAAAACAGGTTCATGAAATACGACGTATACGGTGTGGGAAATGCTCTCGTGGATGTGCAGGCTCAAGTGTCTGACGAACTGCTGCAGAAGGCTGGCTTTGATAAGGGCATTATGACCTTGGTCGATGATGCTCAACAAAAGCAACTTTTAGACATGTTGGCTGGCAAAGACCTGAATCGCTGTGCGGGAGGTTCTGCCGCAAACACGATTGTCGGGATTGCAGATTTTGGAGGCAAAGCGGCTTACGTTGGTAAAGTGGCTGACGACGAAGTGGGTGCCTTTTTTCGCAGCGAAATGCAAGAAATGGGCGTCAGCTTCGATGTGAATTCTGCGGCCGACGGACAAAGTGGCACGTGTGCCATCATGATCACTGATGATGCTCAACGAACCATGATGACCAACTTGGGAGTGTCAGCCACCCTTGCGGAATCAGACATCAACGAAGACGAACTCAAGCAAGCCCAGTATGTCTACATCGAAGGCTACTTGTTAACGGGCGACACATCGAAGGCGGCTGCTTACAAGGCGATGGAGTTGGCTCAAAAACATGGAGTCAAAGTGGCCTTTACGGCATCTGATCCGTTTCTTGTGAATCTGCTTCGAGACGAAATGATTCAGCTGATCGAAGGCCCTGTTGATCTTTTCTTCTGCAACGAAGACGAAGCAAAAAGCTTAACGGGTTTAGAAGATCCTGTTGCGTGTGCGACTGAAATTCACAAGCACGCAGAAAATGTGGCAATGACATTGGGAGCCAATGGTTCCATTGTGATGCACAAAAATGAATCCATTGCGATTCCTGGAACCGCCGTAAAAGCCATCGATACCACGGGAGCAGGAGACATGTACGCGGGCGGGCTTTTGTACGGTATCACAAACGGATTAAACTGGAAGCAAGCGGGCCATTTGGCGTCTCATGCAGCCGGACGGATTGTGAGCCAACTGGGGGCTCGGATGGAAAACAAGTTTACCGAAGCCGAAGTGCAAGAACTGATTGCTGGCTGCTAAAGATCGAGCGTCATTGTTTGAGAATGCCTCCGGTTGAACTCAACCGGAGGCTCGACGACCAACAGGCGTTTACGTTTTATCAATCTTCCTTTCTCCTGTTTCGTCAGCGGAATCGGGAGGAAGAGAGGATATGAATGCTGTGCTGTGCTGTGAACAGTGAGTTGGTTCGAACAGCTCAGAAATCCCTGAAATTCACTGAGAATCTACGACTCCCGCGGCGTGTGTTGAGTGTTTGAGTTATTAGGTGTTTGAGCTAGAAGACAAGCAGTCTCAGTGCATCATTGATGATGCGTGCTTTTCACTGGCGGCAACTGACGATCTCTTGAGTTATGCTTGTACCTGATTCAGTAAGCGAGTGACGAGCAATGAGTGAAAACTCATTTGAAAAGGTGATCCTTTGACGTGATACCATCGATCAGCGAACATGATTTGAATGCCTTGGGAGAAGAATTTTCGGATCGCCTGCGCGCTGGGCAGCATCCTTCCATTGCTGAATTCACTCAACGATTTTCAGAAGAATGCCGGGAAGAAATTCAGGACTTTCTTGAATCCATCGCGATGATTGAAAGCATGAAGGAACAGCCGAAGGCCACTTCAAAGCCGACGGAAGTGTTTCCCCGAGACTTCGGGCGGTACAAAATCGAATCATCGTTGGGGGAAGGCGGCATGGGCACCGTTTACCTTGCCCACGATTCGCAGCTCGATCGCAAGGTGGCTTTAAAGACCCCCAAGTTCGACGAAACATCTGATCCCAATTTAATGGCTCGGTTTCATCGAGAAGCCAAGTCGGCAGCCACTTTAAGACATCCAAATATCTGTCCTGTTTACGACGTGGGGCAGATTAACGACATTCACTACATCAGCATGGCTTACATCGAAGGCCGTCCGTTGTCGGCTTATGTCCAATCGGGCAAGGTGCCGTCGGTTTCAAGTGCGATTCGAATTGTTCGCAAGGTGGCTTTGGCGCTTCATGAGGCTCATATCAATGGGTTGATTCACCGTGACCTAAAGCCGGCCAATATTATGATCGATGGGCGAAACGAACCAATCGTGATGGATTTTGGATTGGCTCGACAGTTCGGCGACCCCAACATCAGTCATCCTTCAGTACCAGTTTTGTCGAACAGCAGTCAGCAGCAACTCAGTACTTTTCAGCCTCGACTGACTCAAGAAGGCACCGTTCTGGGGTCTCCCGGTTATATGTCTCCCGAACAGTTAAGAGGCGAGCATGCCAACGTGGGGCCTGTGTCCGATGTGTATGCATTGGGGGCTTTGTTTTATGAGCTTTTAACAGGGCAGCTGCCGTTTCCGGGAGACGGCAGCTTGATGTCAATTGTCAATGCCGTACTGACGGATGATCGGCCAGATCCAGCGGCCTTGCGTTCTGCCGTCGATCGGCAAACTGCAGACGTGTGTCGTCAGGCGCTTGCGAAACAGCCCAAGGATCGCTTTCAGTCGATGCAAACATTTGCCGTGGCCCTGACGGGACTACTGAAGTCGAAAGAGACAGCATCAAAAGAACGACACAGTAAAGAACGACACAGTGATGACGTTTCGGTCAAAGACGTGTCTCCCGAATTGATCAGAATCAAAGAACAATACGAATTATCCAAGTCGTTGTACCACGACGGACAGTATGCGGCATCAGTTTCCATTATGGAAAAGATGGTGGAAACGGCGGGGCAGCCCAATCAATTTACCACTTGGGCTGAAAAGCAACTTCCGAAGGCTCAAGCCAAAGCTCGAGACACCAGTCGGCACAGTACGGTCTTAAAAGAAAGCACCTTGCACGAAGATGCTTGGTCGGAAGATCGTTTGACATTCAGCGATGAAGGTGACGAATTTTGGAATTTTGATTCGGTCGGAATCAACGAGAGACAGCCAGAACGAACCAGTCCCCGAATGTCCACCGCGAGCCGCAAGCGGAGGCAATCGGTGGGAACCAAAATCGCTTTGGCCGTGCTATGCTTTGCTGTGATTGTGATGTTGGGAATCTTGGTCACAGGGCATTTTAGGAAACCAAACCGAGTGGCGTCTGAATTTGCTTTCGATGGTGCCGCAGAACAGCATGTGGTGCGGAATTCCGTAGACGGCCCGCTCGGCCAGCCGCCACCGCCACCTGAACATCGACCTGATCGCCAACGCCCCGATGAGCGGCTTCCCGGCCATGAACCGTCCCGTGATCAGCCTTCCAATCGGCGAGGACGGCAGGCGTTCTTGGAACGGATCTGGAAACTCGATATCAACGAAGACGAGCGGTTGAGCCTTTATGAATTGGGCCGAATCAAGTCATTACAAGACGGGCCAATTGGCCAGTTGAGCGATCAGTTCAGAAAGTTCGACCAAGATCCCAAGGACGGACTTTTAGACGATCAGGAACTCCTGAAGCTGGTCCGGTCTTTGCCGAGGCCAATGAAGTCCAACGAAACTGGCCCGGATCGAAACCGAACCGATCAGAACGGTCGGCCGCGACGCAGACTTCAACCGTAACCAGTTGCGTTGGCTGCTTTACTTTCAGTTGCCACCAAGCATTGGGTGGCAACTGAAAGTAAAGCAGATGGGCCGAACATAAGATGACCGGCTGTTGAATACCGTACGTCTGCTGAATACCGTACGTCTGCTGAATGCCGCACGGCTGCTGAATGCCGCACGTCTTCAATGGGCTCACTTGCAGTAAGTCATGCCATCAGCGTTCAGAAAAACCGGGGATGTCATTCAGCACATCTTTCATGCGTTTCATGGCTCGCACATAACGTTTGCTGGAAGCTTGTTCGTCAATTCCTAGTACGTTGGCTGCTTCTGCGTTCGACAGTTCTTCAAAGTGCCGCAGCGCAATCACTTCTCGATCGATTTCTTTCATTTGATTCAGAGCTTGCTGCAAAGTTGCCATTCGTTCAGATCGAGAAAGCACTCCACTGGCCGACGTCATTTTTCCAACCAGTTGAGCGGCCAATGCCAACGATGTTTGGTGAGACGCATTGGATTGCTGTAACGAAATTTCCTTTCGCACGTCTCGCATTTCCGCCTGCAGGTGCTGACGTTGCAGATCAACCAAAGTCTGATTCACAATCAGTCGCAGCCACACAAAAAATGGGAAGTCTGCTTGCTTTAAGAAGTGTTCGATTCGCTTACTGGCGTTCAGATAGGCTTCTTGAATCACGTCTGTTTCCGAAATCCGTCCCGCCAAACGGTGGTCCATTCGAAAGCGAATAATTCGCTCCAGACGAGGTTGGTAGACAGAAAAAAGCTCGGCTAATGCGGCGGTATCGCCAGCTTGAAGCTGCGCAATGAACTGAGTTTCTTTTTCGGATTCCGACATTCTATTTCTCGACTGACACGACATTGGCTGCGAATTTTCGCGATTTGTGTTCAAAACCCCAGCAAAAACAGCATTCCAAGAAAATCTTTAAAAACAAGTCTCGAACCAGTCCAGGGCGACAAAGTGCAGCCGTTTCCTTAAATAGGCAGCTGTCTGAAACACATGATTGTGAAACAAGGACACTGCCAGATCACACAATTCACTCGACATCCTGATGATGTGCTTTCACTTAAGGAAACATAACATGAAATTCACCGCAATCTTCGCCGCCATCATGTCTACCGCTTTGATTTCCGCCGACTGCTCGGCCCAGCCCCCGAATCGACGATTCGGAGGCGATACCGTTCAATCTGGTTCCAAGTCGGGTGACCGGCCTCAACGAGGCGATCGGCCACAGCGAGGTGACCGACCAGAACG
>CAYTUE010000096.1:7877-10549 GCA_964441085.1 uncultured Planctomycetaceae bacterium | reverse complement strand
AGAACGAGGCGAACGTGGGCCTCGAGGCCCTCGTGGGCCAGAAGGTCAGGGCCCACGCGGCCAAGAGCAGCAGCGAGATCCCGCAGAACTGGCAGCTCGAATGATGGAAGAATTCGACAAAGACGATGACGGCAAACTCAGCACAACAGAATTGACTGCGTTGCTGACATCATGGCGTGATCGACGGTCTGGTGGCGGACCCGGAGCTGGCGGACCCAGACCAGACGGCCCCAAAGCAGGCGGTCAACGCAAGGGGCGAGGTCAACGTCCAGACGGTGCCAAGAAAGGCGGACAAAGAGGCCCCAAAGGTTCAGAGGGAACACCGGGTGGCCAAAAACCCAAACGTCCCGATACACTTTCGTAACTCTAAGCGACGAACGGCTCGGCAGTTGATTGACCGCCGGGCCGTTGGCTCGTTTGATGACATTCCACGCTTGATAGATTCCGCATTCTCTATCTTGACATGCTTTCATCAGAGCGCTGTTCACTTGTCATTTGTTTTGTGATTACGGAGCCAAACCATGCTCAGCATCCGACTGTCATGCCTTGTCACTTTACTTGCTCTTCCAGCAATTAGTAACGCAAAAGATCTGCCCGCTGACCAAGTTGCGTTCTTCGAAACAAAGATTCGCCCGGTTTTAGTTCGAGAATGCTATGGCTGTCATTCCAACAAGTCCGGAAATGTTCGAGGCGGATTGCGTCTCGACACCAAAGAGTTGACCGAAATTGGCGGAGCATCTGGACCGGCTGTCGTTCCTGGGAACCTAGAAGAAAGCTGGCTATACAACGCGATCACTCACCAAGATTACGTGATGCCTCCCAAGCGAAAACTTCCCGACAATGTGATCAGGGACTTTCAACAGTGGATCGAAATGGGAGCCCCCGATCCTCGAACCAACGCCATTTCTGATGTCCGTTCTGCGATTACAGCAAAGGACATTCAGTCGGCCAAACAATCATTTTGGGCATACCAACCTGCCACTCAACCAAAGCAGCCAGCCGTTCAAGATTCGCAGTGGCCACGCACGCCCATCGACCATCACATCCTTGCCGCTCTTGAAGCTGCCGATTTAAAACCCGCCGCAGACGCAGAAGCTTACAAGGTGCTCAGACGTCTGAAGTTCGATTTGGTTGGACTGCCTCCCACTCCCGCAGAAATCAAAACCTTTACGGCAAAGTGGAAACGAAATTCCGACAAAGCCATCGCCGACGTTGTCGATCAATTGCTGGACCAACCGGAATTCGGTGAACGCTGGGGACGGCACTGGTTAGATGTCGTTCGCTACGCCGAATCGACAGGACGAGAAGTCAACATGACGTACCCTCATGCATGGCGGTATCGAGACTACGTGATCGATTCTTTCCAAGATGACAAACCATTTGATCGCTTCGTTCAAGAACAACTGGCTGGTGATTTACTGCCGGTCGACACAGACGAACAATGGTCGTCCAACTTGATCGCAACCAGCTTTCTGGCAATCGGCCCCAAAAATGTCAACGAGCAAAACCCGGTGCAGTTTGCCGCAGATGTGGTGGACGAACAAATCGATGCGACAACTCGAATCTTTCTCGGAACGTCCGTCGCGTGTGCTCGTTGCCACGATCACAAGTTCGATGCGATTCCTCAAGCAGACTACTACGCCTTAGCTGGAGTCTTTGGAAACACAACCACATTCTTTGGCAATGTGCAGTCGAAGTACGGTCGCTTTAGTTCAGCTCAAACCAAACAAAACAGCAGTTTGCTTGTTCTGCCCGTGGAAGATCCCAACCCGTTTGATCGGTCGTACAACGGTCAGGAATTGGCCGCACTGGAACAACTGATGCAAGACAAGCTGAAGGAAATGCAAGATGCTCGTCGGGGCCAAGTTCGAGGAGAGCGAACTAAAGAATCGATTCGACAACGACTGGTGTTGCAAAATCAGTTGCGGGCCATTTCGGGCAAGCTGGGGATTGTGGATGACGCTGGAAAGCCAATCAGCTACTGCATGGGAGTTCAAGAAGTAGGCCCTCCCAGCGATGAGCGGCTCCTTGTGCGAGGCGAAATCGACCAAGCGGCTCAAAAAGTTCCGCGAGGGTTACCTCAGGTTCTTTGTGCGTCTCCGGTGTCGATTGCTTCTGGTAAAAGTGGCCGCCTTGAACTTGCTCGATGGATTGGCAGCGAGCAAAACCCGTTGACGGCTCGAGTCATGGTGAATCGAATTTGGCAAAAGATGATTGGTCAAGGAATTGTGACATCCATGGAGAACTTTGGAGTGACCGGGCAACCTCCCAGTCACCCGGAACTGCTCGATCATCTGGCTGTTGAATTCGTGAAATCCGGCTGGTCTGTGAAGTCGATGATTCGGCAAATTGCGACCTCTCGAGTGTATCGGATGCAAACAAGGTTCGACCGCAACAGCCACGAACAAGATCCAGACAACGCCTTACTTTGGACAGCAAATGCTCGCCGATTGGATGCCGAAGCGATTCGAGACGCAATGTTGCAGATCAGCGGTGAACTGGATTTACAGCGTCCTCGAGCATCCGAAGTCGCGAAAGCGGGGTACGTGCGAGTTCAAGGGGGGCGGCTTGGAAATTCCCGCACAGCCGCTCAAGCGATGATTCCCACTCAACGTGGAATGCAGGACACGCGACAGCCAAACAATGGTATTCAACGTGGTGCTCAATTTGGG
>CAYTUE010000096.1:0-7777 GCA_964441085.1 uncultured Planctomycetaceae bacterium | reverse complement strand
CCCGGCAGAGGCTTCCAAGGCAGAGGGTTGCAAGGCAGACGAGGGCAGGACAATGCCGCACAGGGCCAACGATTTGGCAGAACTCAAAATCGTTCGTCGGGTAAACTGCTGGACATGGAAAATGCCAAGTTTCGCAGTGTCTACTTGCCGATTGTTCGCGACGAAGAACCTCGCAGCTTAGAAGTTTTCGACTTTGCCGATTCCAGTGCCATTATTGGACAGCGAGAAACATCGAATACTGCCAATCAAGCCTTGTACATGATGAACAATCCATTCGTCATTCAGCAAAGTGCGGCTTTTGCTCAACGAGTTTTCACCCACAGCAATCAGCCGCAGCAAAGAATTCAGTATGCATTCTTGCTGGTATATGGCCGAACTCCGACCGATCAAGAATTGGCCGTCACCGTCAAGTTTGCTCGCGATTACATTTCGTCAGGCGGAGTACGATCGGCTCAAGCAACCGTTCTTCAAGCGGTCTGCCAAGGCTTGTTTGCGTCCGCCGAATTCCGGTATCTCGATTAGCAATCCTTTCGCTTTTTGGCACTCCGTTACGACGAGGCATCGCACGGTCTTCTCGGCAAAATCAAACCTTCTCGGCAAAAATCGAACTCTCTCTTGGGCTTAATACCAGTTCGCAGCCGTGGCGAAATCTGACCTATTCCATTCCTTTCTGAATCAAAGGCAGCTTCTATGTTTTCACGACGACAAATACTGAAGAGTGCATCAGCAGGGTTTGGGTATCTGGCTTTCGCAGGATTGGCAGGTGCTCAAGAAGCGGAAAGCAAAAACCCGCTGGCACCTCGCAAACCTCACTTTCCAGCGAAGGCGAAGCGAGTCATCTTTTTATGCATGGCGGGTGGCCCGTCTCATGTGGATTCGTTCGACTACAAGCCGGCCTTAATGAAAGACCATGGCAAACCTGGACGATACGGTGGATCGCTCTTAAAGTCTCCATGGAAATTTCGTCAACGAGGTGACAGCGGACTATGGATTTCCGACCTGTTTCCAAACATCGCAGAACAGGCCGATGAGCTGACCTTAATTCGCTCGATGCAGTGCGACCAGCCTGTGCATCCCGGCGCGATGACTCAAATGCACACCGGCACAGCCCAATTTATTCGTCCATCATTGGGAGCATGGACGCTGTATGGATTGGGAACCGAAAACGACAGCTTGCCAGGCTTTGTTTCGTTGAGTCCACCTTCGGGTAGTTCAAGAAATTACGGGAGTTCGTTTTTGCCAGCAATTTATGGTGGATCAAAAATCGGAAACACCAGTCGCAGAAATCGATCATCTCGGCAAGCCGCAACCACCAGTGTTCCGGACATCCGCAATCCCAATTTCAGCAAGGCTCAACAAAGAAGGCAGCTTGATTATATTCAAGCGTTGAATCAACAAAAGCTAGAACGAGAACGCGTTCAACCGGGAATCGAAGGGATGATCGAGTCCTATGAGCTGGCTTTTCGAATGCAAGATTCCATGCCAAAGCTTATGGATACGTCAAAGGAAACAGCTTCGATTCATTCGTTGTATGGAATGGATTCCGAAGTCACCAAGGGCTTTGGAACGCAATGCTTGTTGGCTCGCAGATTTGCGGAAGCAGGCGTTCGTTTTATCGAAGTGACTCACGGCGGATGGGATCAGCATGCGAACTTAACAGCAGACCATGGTGCTCGAGCCACAGCATGCGACAAGCCAATCGCCGGTCTTTTGCAAGACCTCAAACAGCGAGACATGTTGAAAGATACTCTTGTGATTTGGGGTGGAGAATTTGGACGCACTCCCGCCGCTCAGGGGGGCGATGGAAGAAACCACAATAACAAAGGCTACACAACGTGGATGGCGGGAGCCGGTGTGAAGGGCGGTTACAGTTACGGCGCAACCGATGAACACGGGTATGAAGCCGTTGAAAACAAGTGCCACATTCACGACTGGCACGCCACAATTTTGCATCTGCTTGGACTCAACCATGAACAGTTAACCTATCGCTATGCTGGTCGGGATTTCCGGCTCACCGACGTTCACGGCGTGGTGGCAAAAGACATTCTGTCATAGCCCATTCAGCCAATCCGCTCCCGCTCATTCACTTGAGCGATCTGGGCGATCACCATTTCTTTGGCGCATTTTCCATAAGCAGATTACGCTCTCAGATGAACGCCTTTCTTTATAAAACGACGACCTTGTCGTCTATCACTCCGTTGGGCGACTACGTGAAACCTTCATTCCAAAGCGACAAGGACCAACTCATACGGATTCGCCTCCCTATGCTTGCTACCGCAGTCGTTGCTGCTGTGGCATTCGCCTTAAGCGAATTCTGTGTTCATTGGGTATTTGGTAGGCCGCATTTTCCGTGACCAGCCCAAGCCCAACTTGCTGGTGCACGCAAATCGGAATCGACGATAGCGATTCTGCGGCATTCTTCCATACGACCTCGCATATGAGCGGGTACCACGCGGTTCGCCGCAAAGTCACAAAACTCAGCCACAAAATTCACTCGCTGTCGGTGTTTTTTAGCTTAGTGTTTTGTGGCTTGGTTTTTTCGGGGCGAACAACGGCCGGTTCTGTGGGGGTGGCTTCTTTAGGAAGCTCTTTAGGAGGCACAACTGGGGTTGGAGCTTCGACTGTGACAGCTGGAGTCGCTTCTGGAGGTGGGAGCACCTGAAGCATGAGCTTTCGAAAATGAGTTTCTGAGCCTTCGGCCTGTAAAGCAATAAATCCCGTGGAAGGTTTGCACCCAGAGACTTCTCCTGCTTTATGTCCGTTGATTTCAACCGATAGCTTGCCACCTTCGCTGACAATCACACAGGAATTCCATTCACCGATTTCTCGAGCCAGTCCCTCAAGCTTTGTGGAACTATCGCTGGTGGCGTCGCCTCCCGGAAAAATGCATCCGGCCAATGGCTGGTGAAGCTGAACCTGCATCGCTGTGGGCCACAGGCGAGGTTCCTTCTGAGTGTAAATTAAGACTCCACTGTTGGAGTTAGGGTCTGTGACATACTTCCATTCGAACGTCAGGCGGAAGTTCGAATACTGAGTCTTGGTATACAAAAATCCCTTTGGTGTGCCTTGGCAAATCAACTGTTGCTGCTCATCAACGGATTTCAAAAACCACGCTTCAGATAGCTGAGTCGTTCCATCAGAAGAAAAATAATCCCACGATTCCGCCAGCCCTTTTTCGAGCAAATTGACAACCGGAATTCCCGTTTTTTCTTCGACCGGGTTCGTCTTGTTCTTGACCGGTGGTTCGACCGGATCTGCTTCCTGCTGAGAATCTTCGGCGACGGGATCACTTTGTGTCTTCGCTTGATCCTTGTTCGAAGTCTGATTGGAATCAGTCGCATCCGGTTTGACCACATCAGCCTGTTTGGATTCAGTGACGGCAGGCTCTTTGTCTTGACCGACGACTTCTGTCGAAAGCACGATCGCCACGAAACAAGTGATGATGATGCAGCAAACGGTCGTCGTAAAATCCCTCATCAACCTTCCAGCACAGCAGCAGCTGAGCAAACCGGAAGCGTGAAGTGTTTGTGATTCTTGAGTGCGCATATGATGGGCTCTACTCGCGATGAATTCGCGATTCCGTTTTGAAATTTCCGAGTTTGAAACTTCACAACCCAGTAGCATCGATCGAACAACCTTCTTTTTCTGTCGTGAAACGGATACGTACGCAGGTTACCTCAAAGACCATGCTGAAACAGAATTCCACGCCAGAAATGACTGGAAATAGAAGGTTTCCCCTGTGTTTGGCCACAATATCACCGCCTGCGAATCGTCTCAGAGGGAAAACGGCCCCTGCAATCATAGCCGCGCGATCACAAAGGAATACGAAGGAAATGGTGTCTAGGTTCAGCAAACTGCCAAATCTGCCATTTGGCGTCGCTGTTTCGGCTTTTGCACCCAAATCAACTGACGAAGTTCTGTTGTGAAAGCCAATTTAGGATAGACGAACTTAAGAACGTTCTGATAGGCTTCGTGGGCTCGGTTGGCGGTGTCGACGGCAAGATGCCCTCCACACCTCAAAATCAACTGATCTCACAATTGCAAGGATTTCGTGATCGATCACGATGAAGCTTGCGAAATCATTGAATCTCAAGTCGGCATGGAGGCCGAAATGGCATTGCGAAAAGTAAAAGCAAAAGCAGGTGCTGCTGGGGCATCCGAAGCAAATGCGCTCCATGCTCAAATCCGCTGGCTCATTCGGCGCGATATGGAAGAAGTTCTCTCCATCGAACAAGGAAGTTTTGAATTTCCATGGACGGAAGAAGAATTTTTAAGCTGTCTGCGTCAGCGAAATTGCATCGGCACCGTTGCCGAATTGGATCATGAAATCGTTGGATTTATGATCTACGAACTGCATCCATCCATGCTGCGGATTTTAAATTTCGCTGTGTCACCCAATCACCGCCGATCTGGAATCGGCAAACAAATGATTCAAAGATTGGTGGACAAACTGTCTCAACAACGTCGTCGAGAAATCGTGCTGGAAGTTCGAGAAACAAATCTTGATGCTCAGCTATTCTTCGCCGGCAATGATTTCAAAGCCGTCACTGTGCTCAGAAATCACTACGACGATACATTGGAAGACGCATACTACATGCGGTATGCCTTGAAGAACGATGGATCAAACTTTGCGACTCACAACCGACTCAACGATTACGACGCTGCTTAAACAGCCTGATCGTCGCACAAAATCCAAACCAAAGCGAAAACCCGATTGCCAGCATGTGGTGTTCAGGTGAATTCCATCGCTTACTGCAATAAACTGAAACGCACGTTCAAATCTGGACGTGCGTTTTTTCTTTTGATAAAGCCGAAGCCATGATTCCCGCTGAAGTGATTGCAGCCAAACGAGACAACGGAATTCTATCGGACGCCCAGATTGAATTTTTTGTGCAAGGTTTTGCCAAAGAAGAAATTCCAGACTACCAAATGTCTGCCCTGGCGATGGCCATCTTTTTAAACGGCATGACCACTCAAGAGACCGCATCGCTTACCAAGCAGATGTTGAATTCGGGAACTCAACTGGACTGGTCCGACTTCGCTGGAACCGTAGTTGACAAGCATTCCACGGGGGGAGTGGGAGACAAAATTAGCGTTCCTTTAGCTCCTTTGTTGGCGACACTGGGAATGTCTGTGCCCATGTTATCTGGTCGAGGACTAGGAGCGACAGGCGGAACGTTGGACAAGTTAGAATCAATCCCCGGCTATCGCACGGATCTCTCCATTCACGAAATTCAAAGCCTGACCCAATCTGTGAGCTGTGTGATTACAGGAGCATCAAAAGAACTGGCTCCAGCGGATCGAAAGCTGTACGGGCTTCGAGACGTCACGGCAACGGTGCCATCGATTCCGTTAATCACGGCCAGCATCATGAGCAAAAAACTGGCTGAATCTCCCGATGCTCTTGTCTTAGACGTGAAGTTTGGCAGCGGAGCATTCATGAAGTCCAAACAACAAGCCACTCAGTTGGCTCAATCGCTCGTCAATACCGGCGCGGCCATGTCTGTTCACACCACAGCGTTGCTGACCGACATGAACCAACCTCTGGGGCAAATGATTGGCAACAGTGTTGAGATCTTGGAGTCGATCGACACATTGAAAGGCAAAGGCCCTGCTGATGTGCGCCAACTGACGATTCAACTGGCTGCCGAATTGATGGTCATGACCGGCTTGTCGGCCAATCAAACAGAAGCCATCCAAAAGGCAACTCAAAAACTGGATGATGGATCTGCGTTTGAAAAGTACATTCAGATGGTAGAAGCTCAATCAGGAAACGCGTCGGCCAAACTCCCAGTGGCTGATTCGACGATGCTTCTGGCAAACCAAGATGGCTACGTCGCAAACATTGATACTCACGCGATCGGCATGAGCATCATTGCGATGGGAGGCGGACGAAAACAAATGTCTGATACAGTCGATCATTCTGTGGGAATGAAACTACTGGTAAAGGTGGCCGATCAAGTCAGCAAAGGGCAACCTGTGGTGGAACTGTTTTATAACAATCCAGAAAGTGTTCGCTCACAAATTTTGCAAGCCATTCAGGTGACCGAAGAGCCTGTTCAGCAGTTGCCCTTGGTTGTCAACCGCATCACGGCATAAACACGGGCCATAAAACACCGACCAGATGTGTTTTGTGGTCGGTGTTTTCATCTGGTTTGGAAAGACACGATTCGGAAAGACGGGATCCTGCTGCCGATTCCCCCCCTTTCAACAGCGTGTTCTGAACTGCGAAATGGGAAACGATTAGGGTTGCGGTGGCGACGCACCAACATTCCGTCGTAAAACAAATCAAGCGTTCACGTGGCGTGACGAATTGCCTGCCAGCGTAACCAATGATCGGCCAACACGATGGCAACCATCGCTTCTGCCATCGGGGCAAATCGAGGCAACAGGCAGGGGTCATGGCGGCCTTTGGTTCGAATACTTGTCGCCGAGCCATCTTGGTTCACCGTTGACTGTTCTTTGGCCAAGCTGCTGGTGGGTTTAATGGCGGCTCGCAGCACAATAGGCAAGCCGGAACTGATTCCTCCCAGCATTCCTCCATGACGATTGGTTGCTGTGGTAATGCCATTGGAATCGGATTCAAATAGGTCGTTGTTTTCGCTGCCTTTCAATTCGGCACAACCAAATCCAATTCCGTATTCCACTCCCAGAACGGCAGGCAGGCTAAACAAGGCTTTGGCCAAATCTGCTTTCAGTTTGTCGAAAACAGGTTCGCCCAATCCCGCTGGAATCCCAGTGGCAACGATTTCAGAAACACCGCCGATGCTATCGGTTTCCTTTCGCACATCGTCGATCAGTTGAATCATTTTTTGCGCTGCGTCGTAGTCGGGGCAGCGCACAATGTTAGGACTTCCGTCGGGCAAAGTTTCCACTTGCTGCAAAGTCACTTCTTCTGGCTTGGGGATATTGGCTTTAATGTTTCCAACTTGGCAAACATACGAAACCACTTTGCCGCCAAACGCTTCGGCAATCAATTTTTTGGCGATCACTCCAGCGGCAACGCGAGCCGTGGTTTCTCGCGCACTACTGCGTCCTCCGCCTCGGTAGTCGCGAAAACCGTATCGAGCATCATACGTGTAGTCCGCATGGCCGGGACGATACTTGTCTTTGATGTCGGAATAGTCTTTGCTGCGTTGGTCTTGGTTGCGAATCAAAATGGCAACGCTGGTCCCCGTGGTTCGCCCTTCGAAAACTCCCGCGATGAATTCAGGAAGGTCGGCTTCTTTTCGCTGAGTCGTCAGTTTGCTTTGGCCTGGCTTTCTGCGATCCATGTCGACCATTAAATCGTCGACAGAAATTTCGATCCCCGGCGGGACTCCATCGATGATCACAACATTCCCTGGACCGTGGCTTTCGCCAGCAGTGGTGATACGAAAAAACTGTCCGAAGGAATTTCCAGCCATGAAACCGGTTCAATCTGATTCACATTGAAAACGAATATTTGCAATTCACCAACGACTGCCACATTGATTGCGAACAGCATTATTTTGCCATCACACAGGTTGGTCGTTGCCTGTCAACGACAAATGTACCGTGTGGACAGCCCGATCACACGGCCATCTTTGCGTTCACTAAAAATTGGAACTGCCATTTATCAAAGACGTCTGCTTCTTCATGGCAGCGCATAAAAAAAGATCCAACATCAGTTTGCACTGTTGTTGGACCTTAATTGTTATTGAATCTTAGCTGTTGCTAAATCTCAAAAGTGGGCGCTGAGGGACTCGAACCCCCGACCCCCTCGGTGTAAACGAGGTGCTCTAGCCAACTGAGCTAA
>CAYTUE010000095.1:9942-15879 GCA_964441085.1 uncultured Planctomycetaceae bacterium | reverse complement strand
GTTGCAACAACAGAAAATGTTCAGCGTGGTTTGAACTATTTGAACAGCCTCTCTGGCACCGGTGGAACTCAAATGATCGAAGGCATGAAAGCGGCTTTGGATTTTCCTCATGATGAAGGTCGTTTTCGTTTGGTTTCGTTGATGACGGATGGCTACATCGGCAATGAACAGCAGATTTTGACCGCATTGCATGAGAAACTGGGCAGTGCTCGAATCTTCAGTTTTGGAGTCGGAAATTCGCCCAACCGTTTCTTGATGAATCGTATGGCGTCTTTGGGGCGAGGAGCTGTGGCCTACCTGTCGCTGAATGATGATGCCGTGAAGGTGGTGAACCGTTTTAACGATCAGATCAGTCACCCTGCGATGACGGACCTGTCCATTGATTGGGACACGATGAACGTGACAGACGTCTATCCGTCTCGATTGCCCGATTTAATTGTGGGACGTCCCGTGGTTTTAACTGGGCGATATTCGGGACAACCGGGAACCGTCAAAATTGGCGGTCGAGTCGACTTAGAACCAGCGTCGTTTGAAGTGTCCATTGATCAGGATGAAGAAAGCCAGCAGCACGATGGAATCGCGGCCGTGTGGGCTCGACTAAAGATCAAAGACCTGTTGCTACAGAAGGCCGAAGTGCCAGCAGCGTCTGAAGAAATTGAAAAAGCGGTCACTCAAACTGCTTTGGCATATCACTTGGTCAGCGGTTTTACATCGTTTGTCGCTGTGGATTCGATGACAAAGACGGACGGACCATTCGGGACAACGGTTGCGGTTCCCGTGTCTGTGCCTGATGGAGTTCGCTATGACACCACAGTTGGTGGTGAAGGAAGAGAAGAATAGGCCTTGCAAGTCGTTGATCTGGCCATGGGGCATACTGTCGGGCCGTTGGCCGGCAGGCTGACAATCGAACTGCTTAATAAGTCGCAATGTCGAAGCAGACAGCAGGCTGATGAAATGAGATTCCCCGTTTTGCGGGCTCGACTCTATTCCATATTCCATGATTCATGGTTCATGGTCCCATGTTTCATGGTTCCTTGAAGTGCCAGCCATTTTTTATTCGAGCAGCTGACTGGTGTTGATCTCGCTTTCTGGCGATGTTTGCAGCTTCTGGAACAGTGGCAGGTGGCGATAGTAAATTTCTAGAGTCAGCACACACAAGGCCGTTTCGTAAAGTTGGCCGCCTGATTGATGATGATCTCCTTGTGGTTTCCAGCTGCCCTTGGCGGGGCCTTTTTTGACCTGCCGTTTGATCAACTGATCTCGCATCACGGCATTCCACTTTGTCCATTCGTCTCCGCCGTAGTGATGCAATACCTGAGTCGCATAGTAGTTATAGTACATGTTGTCTTTACTGGGGCCTATCGACGACAAAAAGCGGACTCCCTTTTGAAGAGCCGGCTTATCTGGCTGCCATCCCATGTACATTCGGCAAAGTAGTCCAATGGCTGTGGTTGAAGCTTTTCGCCTTTGACCTGGCGTGTAGGCATAGAAAGCCTGACTTCGTTCAGTGGCGACGCTTTGTAGAAAGGTGCGAGTTAATCGGAGGCTTCGATCGGAAACTCGAATCCCAGCCGAACGCCCGCTGTATAACGCCATCACCATCCAGCCCACGACCGATGTGTCTCCGGTCTCTGAATTCGGTTCGTATCTCCATCCACCGTGACTGGTTGTTTGTGATTGTTCGATAAACCGTACGGCCGCTTGCGCTAGCTTGGAAAGCTCTTTGTCTCTTGGCGCAAGGGCACTGGCTTCTGTCAGACAAATTGCCACTAAGCCTTGAGTATACATTCCCGAGTTGCCTTGATAGTCGCCACGCACATCGGCAGAGCCCACGCGAATAGAACTATTCTGGATTAAAAACTCAAGAGCTCGTTTGATGGTGTTCTTGTAGGGGCCATCTGTGACGTGAGTATGGCCGGCTCCTAGAAAACAAAGCAGTGCCAGAGACGTCGCCGCATTTCGAGTCCGAGACAGCGTGCCAACTTGTGCGTCACGTCCTTGTTTTTTGAAGTCCCAGCCGCCGTCTTTCTGCTGTATGCCAGAGAGCCACTTGAGTCCATTAAGGACGGCCTGTTCACTGGCTGCATTGCCTCCGTAATGGGCAAGAGCCACTTGTTTTCCTTGAGCCGAACGACCTCCAAAATCTCCCTTTTTTGTCAACGCGCTCAGATCTCTGAGAGTTGGTCGAAAGGTAATTGGGATTTCGTTAAGCGTTGGCGTTTCTGATACGGCCGTTATTTCTTGAAGCGTTTCAAGTTGTTCAATTGCTTCACTGATGGATGGATTTTGGATTTCCAGAGGTTGATCAGGAGGACTAATATCAATCGCATTGAGTTCTTCGGCATCTGATTCGGACGTCGACGCCAAGAGGTCGTATAGAATGGAATCTTCTGGAGGGAAAATCCACAGGGCCATCAGCAATGTGAGTACGGACAAAACCATCGCACTGGACATATAGCTGATGACTTCATGCCGATAATCTTGCAGCAATTTCTGAATTTGCGGCCAAAGGTTCTTGGAGTTTTTCCACGCAGTCACGAGGGACTGAAACCATTTTGGCGCGGCTTTGCGCCGACGCTGCTGGCGAGTCGTTTTGATGTCGTTTGACGCCGATGCTGCAGAGTTTGCGTTGTGATTGTTGTGATCGGCGGCAGAGCCTGTTGAAGATGGCGAAGTCATGTGGGCCGCAATCGCAGACAAGTGTGTGAGATGTTAATAGCATAACACGATGGGTGTGCTATTTGGGCGCCATTTTCGAATCATCACAATGTGCGTTTTTGAGTTTGGTGGATTCTGTGATTTGAAGTCACCAAGTTTTTGCGTCTAGTGTGAACAACTGTCTTACGATTGTTTATGAAGAAAGTTGTATTTTGCTTTGTCTGAAAAGTTCACCCGGTCACGATTGTACTCGCGCCACCGATGATCACAAAACGTGGTTTTTACTCGTGTTTTGAAATACGGCACACTGCTATCAGGGAGACACGGGCTTTTTACCAAACCGACATGAGCGGATGGAAACACTGTCTGCGTGCCGAACTTGTAAACCTGATTTCGCTGTACCAAAGTCAGCCTTGGCCTTGGTCCTAGTGGGCAGGAAAGCGGTTCCACACACAAAAAAAGTCGGGCGCTACCCTGCCTGTCGGAGCCGATCAATGAGACGTTCGAAGTCATCGTTGGATGAAAAGTTGATCACAATTTGTCCCGAGTCTTGCTTCTTCAGTTTAATATCGATTTTTGCCGCCAGATGTTGGCGAAGAAAATCTTGCAGACCTAAGACATGAGGCGTCATTTCTGGCTTGTCAGTCTTCTTGGTTTCTTTTGGTGGCTGCTCGCCCTTCATGATGGCTCGTACAGCTTCTTCTGTTTTTCGAACAGACAGTTGCTGTTGTTCGATTTGCTTCACCAGTTCCACTTTGGCGTCGTCGGAGAGTGGCAGAATGGCTTTGGCATGACCCGCTGAAATTCGATCTTGCCGTACGGCTTGTTGAACATCTTCTGGAAGTTCCAACAGTCGAAGCATGTTGCTGATCGTAGATCGGTTCATGCTTAACGATCGAGCAAGTTCTTCGATCGTGCCGCCAAAAGAATCCAAGTACCCTTTGAATGCATGAGCCTTTTCGATGACATTCAGGTCTTCGCGTTTTAGGTTTTCTTCGATGGCCGCTTCGCAAACTTGCTTGTCTTCGAGTTCGACGACTCGGCAAGGCACGGTTTCGAGACCGACCTGCCGACAGGCTCGCCAGCGTCGTTCTCCGGCAATGAGCTCGTAGCCATCATTACCTTTGGCTCGAACCAGCAGCGGCTGCAAAATGCCGTGCTTGCGAATGCTTTCTGCAAGCTCATCAATGGCTGCTTGTTCGAATTCTCGTCGAGGTTGAAATGGATTTCGAGTAATCAATTCAACGCTAATGGCATCTTGGTCCGGGGCGTGCAGCTTGATGGCTGGAGCCGTCGAAGCACTTGCTTCCTGCTGGCTTCCCAGCAGCGCATTTAAGCCTCGACCAAGTCGGCGCTTGATATTTGGAGTGTCTGCCTCGTGAGTTTCGATTGAAGGCTGTTCCATTGCAGTCATCTTTGAAGAATTCAGACCGTGGGGGAAAGGTGAAAGTGGTGATTGCCGGGTGAGAAAAACCGACAATCGACAAACACTCAACATGGTTCAGGCAGGGTGTGATGCACTGAACTTGACAACAGCACCTTGTGTTCTGGACATCTCCCAAACACCAGTTGCTGCTTGTGGATCTATCGACATGATCGCTACATCTGATTCAGTTCGTATGGACAGTTACTGGTTCTGGAGACTGGGTGATTTAGGAAAGTTTGCAACCAAGGGATTGCTTGTGTGATCCCATCAAATCATGTGTCATCACACAGGGTAGAAAGCAGGCAAGCCGGTATCACTTCTGTGAACAGAGTGATACCGGCTATTATTGCCGTTGAGTTTTGTGTGAACGAAGTGGCTAAAGCGGTTTTTCAAAGATCAGCAAAGCCACTTTTTTTTGTGCTTTGAGCACCGCGTTAACTTGAGTACCTGCTTTGGGATTTTGATCACGAACTTTGTATGTGTCGGCTGCATTTCGAGCTGGGCCTCCTCGTTGCAGACTGATCATTTTTTCGGGAACTCCCGCGTGCATTAACAGTTTTTTCGCTTCTTCATGTGATCGACCGATGACGTTTGGGATGACGGCAGGACCAGCAGGTTGGCCTGTGTTTGCGACTTTGCTTTGGCCTTGTTCGATCACCTGCACGGTGTACCTTCTTAGGTCAGGATCGAAAGGCTTTTGGCCCAGCAGGCGTTGGAACACTTCATTCCGATTCACTTGCATTTTTGTGAAGGAGTAGACCGTACTCATGTTTCCGGTTGGATCTAATAGCTTCACCGAAGTGGGCAGATAGGTGGACGTGTTGAGATAGATTTCAGCCTTTGACCAATTGGCTGCGTCTTGTCTTTGCAGGGGCAAGGCCTTCAAAATCACGTAGGGATGGCTAGGACGATAGTCTTTGGTGATTTCCAAATCAAAGCGTTTGACGGCTTGCTGCGGCGGCATTCCAAACAAGAACGGCAATGGGCTATTCATGATGTCTTTGCCTCGAAGAGTAGGAGGCAAGTTCGCAACTTGAGCCGTCTTTTCTTCTTCATTGACGTCGAAGACTCGTTGTCCATTGCAGACCCATTTTGCTTGTAAGTCGGAAGTGAGCTTAAAGGGAACTCCTTCTGCGGTCCGCTGAACTTTGGCTTCTGGAGCTTGGCGTTCGGCCAACATGGTTTGGGTGATTTTTACTGGTTCAATATCGATGCGTCCCTTATCGGGAGCTTGAAACCAAACTTTACCCTGTGAAATCTTTTCAACGCCGAAAGAGGAATCGTAGACTCGACGAGTAAGAGGTCCGTGCAGCGTTTTGACCTGATCACTGGCACGCGACCAATTCGTCAAAAGTTGCGCAAGTTCTGGACTGATTTGAGTCGCCCGATTTTGAGCAGGCTGCCCAGTGTCCGCACGGTTGCCGCTTTGAGCAACCACAGAATTGGTTGACTGGCAAACAGACAAAACGGACGTCATGAGTAACAGGATCTGAGCTGATCGAAGCATCGGATTCCTTCCGATTTAGTGTTCGAAGCGAAGCACCGACACAATTGAACGTTTTATCAATCCTTGATGAAACGTCACCAGAACAGAAAACTGTTCCGAGAGTACTTCCGCAGAACTGCACGTTGTAGCTGATTTGAAAAAACAGAGCCACAGGAATTTCTGGAGTGGTGGCAGATGGTGTTTATCAGCAAATTTGCAGACGAAAAGCGAATTTTGGTTGTTCCAATGACATTGGAATGGATCATTTTTTCTGGACGGTTTTCCGTCGTGCCTTGGTGCCCTAGGGACTGTTGAGAAAGATTGTCCGACACGTAAGCCAAGGCGTTTTCTCATCCTGTTGTCCAAG
>CAYTUE010000095.1:0-9842 GCA_964441085.1 uncultured Planctomycetaceae bacterium | reverse complement strand
CAAGTGGCGTGGTTTTTGTGTGGCATCGTTTTTGTATGGCTACGGCAGTAAGCCACGATGTCGCAGGTCATTGAGATTGTCTGGCGCGCTTTCTGTGATGCGTTGAGTCGCGTATTTCAGGAGGGCGATTCCGCCCATTCCGGGAGGTGCAGTTAAAATGGCGACTCGGTCTTCTTCTTCTGAATTCAGCTGGCGATTCAGATTATCGACGGCTTCTTCTACAGTGTCTGTGACAATTTTTTCTGGTCCATGTTGGTTACTGATTTTCAGATTGGAAAACGCAGCGGAACGAGTCATCAGAAATTCGGCAAAACCATAGTCTTGGTCGTCGTCGAAGAAGTGTTGGAATTCCGGGCGCATGCGATCGGGCGTAATGATTTTGGCTCGGCTGATTGTAATTTGCCCTCGCTGTACTTTGACCGTTTCTTCCCCTTCGGGAGGTGACGTGACGAGAAAGTATGGCAGGTCGGAATCTCCGAATGTGAAAAGCGAATATTCCACTCGACGCTCAATACGGACAGAGTCCCAGAGGCTACTGAAAAATTGTTCTCGTTCAAAATCTTCAAAGTTCAACGTTGATGTCTCCGTCGGTCATGTCTTGAGTTCACCCACAGAATGGGAAAACAATGGCAAGGGGACTTGCGATCAGTCAGACGATGTCAAAGGTCTAAATCATGCTTTTCATATGAAAATCTGCAGATGGCCGATAAGCCGGGTTTTGTCGGCGATGCGAACATCGCGGGTGTTCATTTCTCTAGGATGCCGATTACTCGACATCTCAAGCAGCCGACCCGAAGGGGTGTGATTCGAACAAAATCGAGACACTCGAAAGTGCCTCCCCTTCTGCTTGGCTTTGCTCCCAATGGGGTTTACCTAGCCGGTTCTGTCACCAGATCCGCTGGTGCGCTCTTACCGCACCGTTTCAGCCTTACCCGGAAAGTTGGCCGATCGAAACCAGCCAACTTTGCCTCATTCAGTTCCCAAAGGAACTCAATTCGGGCGGTTTGCTTTCTGTTGCACTTGCCCTATCCTCGCGGACGGTGGACGTTATCCACCATTGCGTTCTCTGGAGCCCGGACTTTCCTCTCCGTCAAAATTTGTAAAACGAATCTTAACGCAGCGAACACCTAGCCATCTGCAGAATGTGAGATTGTATCCAGATTGACAGTCAGAAGGCAGTTGGGTTCTGGTGTCTGGTAAGGCTTCCCGCAAAATGGTCATCATTTGGGCTTGGATCGCTCGAATTTCTCTTGTTCTGATTCCTCGCTTACGCGTCGGGTTACTGTTGGAAACGCTGATTGCGCGTTGTTTGCACTACCAAAAGCTGACGAATTGAAACACAAAAATGGCGGCTCCGACGGCCAGTTTTCCCGCCATTCCCAGCATGCGACCTTTCATTGCGGACATGGAAATTGCTTTCCGAGTGGGCCAGTCTGACCCGATCCAAGCTTCTCCCAGCCATGCTCCAGCAAACGCGCCCAAGGCGGCTCCTGCGATGGCGCCGATTGCAGCGCCAATCACGGGGATAGGAATCACAAACGTTCCTGCCACACTGCCGATCATCGAAACGACAAGAGACAACAGCATCGCTCGTCGACTGGATCCACTTTTTGCAGCCATGGCCGAACCTCCAAAGACTTCGACCACTTCGCCGATGATGGCCAAAACCAAAACCACCAGCAAAGTCGTCCAGTCGGGGGCTGCAACGGGGTCGCCAAATGCCAGTAAAAACAAGCACAGGTTCAGGACCATGAGCCAGTTGCCGGGCAGCGAAAGAAGATTGATCGCAAGTGACACAGCGTTTGCGACAATCAGAATAGTGGCAGCAATCCAATACATCACAGAAACAGCATGGCGACTTCGTAAAAGATGACGACTCCTAGAACATCAACAATCGCGGCGATCAGCGGGTTCGACATGATGGCAGGATCCATACCGATGCGACGGAACAAAATGGGTAACATTGTTCCAGCTGTGGTTCCCAAGATGACAATCAGGAACACGGTTAAGGCGACGACGAGGCTGCGCTGTATGCCAAGTTGAAACCAAAGCCACACGAATAAAAAGTCTAAGGCGGCTAAGGCCAGCCCCAGCGCCGTGGCGATGGCGAGTTCACGAAGAATCAGCTGTCGGTCGACGTGAAATTCTGTTCCCGGCACAGCGGCATCTGCAGGCTGTAACGCAAACATGCGAATGAACAATGTGGCTGATTGAGCTCCCGCGTTTCCTCCACTGGCCATCACCAGTGGGATAAACAAAAAGATCAATGTCGTTGTTAGGCCAGCAGGTGCTTGGTGGGCTCGAGGGCCCCCAGGAGCCACGGCTTCGCTATACAGTTCCGCAACGGCCGCCGTCATTAAAGCGACGACTGAAAGCAGCAGTAACCAGATGCCTCGTTTCCACAGAATGGTCAACACCGGACTGTCTTCGTAGTCGTCTCGTAAAGGTTCAACGGCTCCCTGACGGTATGCATCTTCAGTGGCTTCTTCTTGAGCAACGTCAATGGCATCGTCATGAGTCACGATACCCACCAAGCGATCTTCTTTGTCCACGATCGGAATGGCGATGAAGTTGTAGCGAGCCATTTCTTGAACGATGTCTTCACGGTCATCGTCGACGCTCATTCTGATGACATCTCGCTGCATGATGTCTCGCAACATCGTGTCTGGTTTAGCCAGAATGAGTTCTCGTAATGAGATCAAGCCATCCAGCCGGCGATTGCTGTTCAGAATATAGATGTAGTAAATCGTTTCGCTGTCAGGCGCTTGTTGCCGCAACTGTTCCAAGGCGTCTCGAACAGTAATCTTGGCTGGCAGCGATGCGTATTCGGTGGTCATGATCGACCCAGCCGAATCGTCGTTGTACGACAACAAACGTCGGATATCGTTGCGTTCTGCTTGAGCAATCAGCGGAAGTAAGTCTTCGACGCGATCGTGAGGCAATCGAGACAGTAAGTCGACTCGGTCGTCTGGCGACATTTCTTCGAGCAGTTCGGACAGTCGGCGTTTGTCCAGTTTGTCAACGATTTCGATTTGTCGCTTCAACGAAATGTATTCGAAGATTTCGACTCGGAGTCGCAGGCTGGCGTGGTCTAAAACGACCCAGACTTCTCGAGGTTCCAGTTCGTCAAGGATCTTCGAAATCACGACGGGGTGCAGAACCTTACACAGTTCTGTCAGCCCATGCCGATCCTCTTCCTGAACCATCAGGCGAACATCGGGCAGTACCAGTGAACTGTAGGCGTCCGGCATGAGCTTTGCGTATGCAGGGGGAGAGAACAGGACGTGGTTGACGAATTGAGTTCAGCAGCAAAGGCAATGGGCGAAACAGATTGCTGTGAACGAAAAAAATCCCTGCCAATCAAATTGAAGGCAGGGATTTCCATGTTTGCACTCGAAGGATGAAAAACAAACTTCGATGATTATCTCTTTGAGAATTGGAAGCTTTTACGAGCTTTCTTCAGGCCGTACTTCTTACGTTCAACCATTCGGTCGTCACGGGTGAGGTAGCCTGCGTGAGAAAGTTCATGGTGGCATTCAGGGAACAGACCCTGCAATGCTCGAGCAACACCCAAAACAATGGCTCCGGTTTGTCCAGTGGTTCCACCACCGTTGACTCGAACGGAAACATCGTGGCTGCCGTCTTTGCCCAGCATCTTCAGTGGAGCTTTGACCATTTCTTGGTCACGCTCGATACACAGATACTCAGTCAGATCTTTGCCGTTCACGACGAACTTGCCACTTCCGTCTTTGATGCGGACTCGAGCCACAGACGATTTCCGTCGTCCGGTCCCCATGGCAACACCAAATCGGTCGATCTTTCCTCGAACGACAGGAACGTAGTTCGGGTCGATTGTGACTTCGGCAGCTCCAGCACCAATTTCCAGTTCAGGAAGTTCGCCAGAAGGCATTTCTGCTTCGGGAACTTCAGTTTCTGGAACAGCTGGGGTTTCTACAGCTTCTGGAGTCTCAACAACGTCTTCCGGTGTTGGCTGGCTATCTGGCGAGTCTGTGCTCATATCGTTCACAATGTCACAAAAATGAAAGTCAGAACTTATTCCAGGTCCCGATCGACGGGTTTTGTTTCTGGAAAAGCTAGGAAGGGTTCAAAACCTATGCTGATGGTT
The DNA here is from genome assembly GCA_964441085.1 of uncultured Planctomycetaceae bacterium. Lineage (GTDB taxonomy): Bacteria > Planctomycetota > Planctomycetia > Planctomycetales > Planctomycetaceae > Fuerstiella. The sequence continues at coordinate 5,716 of CAYTUE010000095.1, read as the reverse complement.
TGCGAGATTTTTTCGGCATCAACCATGCTGGGAAGTCAGTTGGCTGCTGAGCTTGGTGGCCGTGTTCTGGGCCAACAACCAGTTTCAGTCGCTTCAGTGACTGACGAGCCAGTTTGTTTTTAGGAAGCATGCGGCGAACGGCTTCTCGCAGAATTCGTTCAGGAGCTGTTTCAAAAACATTGACAGCCGAGCGAACTCGTCGCCCGCTGGGATAGCCACTGTAGCTATCGTAAGTCTTTTTCGCCATCTTGGTGCTGTAATACGGCACGTTGGGATGAACCATATCTTTGCCAGAAAAGGCGATTCGTTCGACGTTTGTCACAATGACAGTTCCGCCGGAATCGACATGTGGCGTGTAATTGGCTTTGTGCTTGCCCATCAGGACAGTGGCGAGCGCTGTCGCCAAACGACCAACGATTTGGCCATCAGCATCAACGTGATACCAATCACGCAGGTCTTCGGCCTGCTCTTTTTTGGCCATCCAAGTTTTCGTTAGCATGGGCATAACGACACACACTTTCACGTAGTTTTCCCACCGCTTCGAACTGATGCAGGGGGAAGATTACAGGAGAATCTTCACACGAATGTCTCTGCAGAACACACCAAAGTCAGCAAATTTGCGGACCAATTGCGGTTCCAGAGCTTTTATTAACACAGACCGATGTTTTGTTTTCAGCCAAAAACTGGCTGAAAACGCTTACAAATACGGCCTTTGAACCACGGGTTCATCGGCAGCTTGCTGATCGGAATCGAGGACTTTAGCCAGATTTCGGCCCTCGATCAACTTCGGTCTTGTGAATTCCCCCGTTTCACACGGGTGAGAATTGGTCGGAAGAAGCTCCAATGCCCGCAATGTTTCCATAAACCGTCTGAATCACCGACTACGGCTTCAGAATATGTTTGCCGTTTTCGAACTGACGATGACAGGCGTTGCAGCTGTTGAGCATCAGTCCGTAGGCCGCTGTGGCTTTGTCAAAGTCTTTGGCTGCGGCTGCTTGATACAGCTTTTCGCCGTGGTCTCGGGATTCCACGGTGAATTTTTTCCAATCTGCACCGTTTTGGTCTGGTGTCCGAGGGAACAGTAAATTGCAGCTTTCAGCCAAAATCAGAGAATCTGATTTCATGGCTTTCCAACCCGCCTTGCCTTCCGGCTTTTTCGCCATGGTCACTTTCAGTCTCTTGTAGGTTGGCTGAAAGACATATTCCATGAACTCATGCATGCTGTCTTCGATGATCCGAGGTGACTCACTTGTTGGCTGCTCGTCTTGCCCAATGTTTCTCGACACAAGGCTGGAAGACGTGGCTTGAGCACTGGGGTGGGAAGCCATTTTCAGAATGGCAAAGCCAACAACAAGCAAGGCAAGAACACCGATCAGGCGTTGTTTCATTTCAATCGCTTTCAGCAAAGCAGTAAAAATATCGTGAAATGACAGAGAATTTCGACAGGGCAAATTCTGTCATCGGATCGTTTGGTTGGCAGTTTAACGGAATCAATGCAACATGGCGATTGTGTTTTGAGCTGATATTCAGGGAGTCACAAATTGGCACACGGAACTGTTGAGTACCCGCCCGTGAGTACCCTGCCCGTGAGTACCCTGCCCGGCTGTTTAGTCGGGCAGACAACGACGGATTCAATAAAAAAGGCTGCGTGGCGTTTTGCCACACAGCCTTTTTTTATTTACCCCACAGGGACTCGAACCCCAACTGACAGAATCAGAATCTGTTGTGCTACCAATTACACCATGGGGTATTGGATTTCACGAACGGTATCGACCACCCGAATCGTTGTAAAGAACGATCTTGTTGTCTTTTTACTGGACAACGTGGACTTTACTGGACAACGTGGACGAGCATTGGTTCGTAGTCAGTTGTGAAATGCTTGTTGTTTCACTCGTTTCAGGTTTCGGTTTGGGTTATTGCATGACTTCAGTCAGTTTTCACTATACTAAGTGGTGAGCACGCAGAGGCTTAAAGAACATCCGGTTAAGAAGGATTGCCTTCACGAATGCCGGTTACCAGTTGCCGGTTACCAGTTGCCGGATACTGTTGAATGGGCTTCTTCCATTTCACATTTTTCTGATCACGTTTTTCTGATCACGTTTTTGATGGCTCTCAAGCTCAGGTCTCCCAGTGAGATTCTGATCCTATATCAAGCAAGTTTTCGACAGCGGATTTTTCCAGAAAGTTGTCTCATGACATCAGAAGACAATTCATTTTGCGATGATGACAGTGCTGGAACGGAACCAGAAATCGATGAAATCCAGCAGTTTGCATTAACAGACGACGGGCTACTCAAGGTTTACCGTGTTGGCCCCACAACTGTTTTGGGATTTGCGGGCCAAGACATTCCTTCAGAATTCAACGTCGTTCATCATCGAGCCGCGATTTTCGATTTGCTAAAGCTGCATCAATCATCTGTCGTGGCTTTTGATTTGACAGGGGTGGGCTTGGTTCCAAGTGGAATGTTGGGTTTGCTGGTTTCGCTCAAAAAATTAGAGGGCATCCATCCTGTTGTGCAGGTCTTTAATCCGAGCGTTGATGTGCGAGAAGTTCTGCGGCTTAGCCGACTCGATACATTGATCGAAATTCATGAAGTAGATGTTTCCGAAGACGGTGCTTAGGAAGGCAAGAACAATCGTCGTTGGAATTTCTCTTCGCCCATTATGACGACGCCAATGATTTGTCTGTCGATAAAGGAAGTTGGTGAAGGTGGTCGCGTGAAGTTGGTCGCGTGAAGCAAGATTGGTGTGGTGAATGAACCTTTAGCAGTCGTGCGTGCCTTCTATAGTACCAGTGATGTTGTTCCACTGCTTCGATTGGTTCTGTTTCGATTGGTCCTGTTTCGACTGGTTCGGTTGAGACTTATTCACCTGAACTGCACAACAACGATAACAAGTTTCTACTTTGATGGCTGAACCGACTGAAATTCAGGATGATGATGGCCAAGAGGCAGCTCGCAAGCTGAGCCTTGCCGACAGTGGTCCTCCCACAGAAATCGATGGCTATACGGTTCTTCGTCAGCTTGGTATGGGAGCGTATGGCACCGTTTGGTTGGCTCGAGAAGATCGCACGGGACGGATGGTGGCGATCAAATACTATCCTCATCGGCAAGGACTCAACTGGTCGATTTTGAATCGCGAAGTTGAAAAGTTGGCCACCCTTTATACGTCTCGAAATATCGTGCGGTTGCTTGACGTGGGGTGGAATGCGGAACCGCCGTATTACGTGATGGAGTTCGTAGAAAACGGTTCCTTGGGAGATCTGCTGGCAAAGGGCTCATTGCCGGTTGATGAATCCGTCAGAATTGCCAAACAGGTTTGTCTTGCATTAGTAGAGGCTCATGGTGCTGGAGTTCTGCACTGCGACTTGAAGCCTGATAACGTGCTGTTGGATTCACAATTTCAGGTTCGGTTGTGTGACTTCGGTCAGTCGCGAATGTCTCACGAGCAAAGCCCTGCGCTGGGCACCTTGTATTATATGGCTCCTGAACAGGCCGACCTGAATGCAGTGCCGGATGCTCGCTGGGACGTCTACGCCGTGGGTGCGTTGCTGTATCATATGCTGACTGGTCAGCCTCCTCATCGCACGGCTGAATTTCAAGCGGAACTTCAGAAGGCCGAAAATCTTCAGGATCGACTGCAGTGTTATTGCCAGCACTTACGCAATGCGGATGCTGCCAGCGAACAGAAATCGCTTTCTGGAGTCGACGCTCATCTGGCAAAAATCATTGAACAGTGTTTGCAGACGGACCCCACGAGCCGGCTTCCGAATGCTCAGGCAATTTTGGATCAATTTGCGACTCGAGAACGCAATAAAGCTCGTCGACCGTTAATGGTCTTAGGAATCTTGGGGCCCATTTTATTGTTGTGTAGTTTGATTCCGATTTTTGCAGTGGCTTTGCGACGCAACATCAACGAGATGGAGCAGCAATTGATTGCAAATGCTCAAGACAGCAGCGTGTTGACCGCGCGAGCTCAAGCAAATTCTTTACAGGATGAAGTCGAAGACCGCCTGCTGGAAATGGAACTCCTTGTTGCGACTCCGGACATGGTCGACATGTTTTCGCAATTGATGGATCGACAATCGGATGATGTTGTTAACGAAGTGCGTTCCCTTCACGCCGCAGAACCCGCCGCGCATCCAGATTGGATGCGAATGCTCAATGGTGCAAAGTCTGATATCGATCATCAGAATCAGACTCACGGGAAGAGCTTAGATACCAGTTGGTTTCTGAATGATTTCCGGGGACGCCAGCTTTGGCGGCAACCGTATAGCGAAACAACGGTTGGCAAAAATTACTCGTGGCGAGATTATTTTCATGGCACCGATGCCGTTTACACTCGTGACAACGTGCCAGCCGAGATTCAACAAATCGGTCAAGCTCATGTGTCTGTGGCTTACGTCAGCGAAGAAACCAAACGGTATATGGTGGCGTTAACCGTGCCCATTCGAAGTGCGGATGGAAATCTGATTGGATTGCTGTCTCGATCATTGCACTTGGGAGACCTTCAAGAGCGACTTGGGAAAGATATTCAGCTCAGCGATGATGGCCAGTTGTCTCGGGTGGTCGCGTTGGCGGATTGTCGTGACGGGCAGTTATTAGACCATCCTTGGATGCAGCCTGCCGTTCAACAAGATCGCACGGCAGCTGAACTCCGAGAAGTCTTTCGTCGATTACATATTTCAGATTCGACATTGCAGCCTCTGAGTGCGGACACTGCGTCTTATCAGTCGCTAACGATTCGTAATAGCAGTTATCAAGATCCCGTTTCAGAAATTGAAACCGAATCTGCTCAACAGTATTCCGGAGAGTGGATTGCAGCCATGTCTTCCATGGGCAGCTCGGAAATGCCTTGGCTGGTGATTGTGCAAGAACGCAAAGATGGTGCTTTGTTACCGGTCAGACGAATGGAACAACGTTTTGTTCGACAGGTGGTCTATGCGGTCATTGCCAGTATTTTCACAATGGGACTGTTGTGGAGTTTCGTCTGGCGGTTATATCGTCGAGAAACGACGACCGAGCATTCATCCGAAGCAATTGAAACTGCCGCAAATGATGTGACGTAGTATCACGGCAGCAGCAAGAAATCAGCTGAGTTAAGTGACGTGCGCACCAGTGAGCCGATCTTTGAGTTTTTGACTTATGTAGTCGCTGACAGATCTGGGAATTTCACGTATTGGCAGTACGTCCCCAGCAGGTCAAGCAGGCCGTTGAGGTTGGATTTTACAAAATAGCCAGCCACATTTCGTTCGTAGGCTTTGGCACAATCAGCTTCCAGCGACGAAGTTGTCAGCACAAATACGATCGCTTTTTGGAGTGTCGGATCGTTGCGAAGTTCGGAAAGAAATTCGTGGCCGTTCATGCGAGGCATGTTGAGGTCCAGCAGCACAATCAATTGATTGCGCTGCTCATTTGAAATTGTTTCTCTTAGAAAGTTGAGAGCTTGGCCACCGTCTGTGCGAGTATGGACGTTGAATTCCAAGTTTCGCTTACGGAGTCCACGTGTCACAAGTTCCACATCAACATCGTCGTCTTCGACAATCAGGAGTGTGGTGTTTTCTGATGACATGACTTTATCTTTGGAGGGATCAAACGAGAGTTGCTGGCCATGAGACCGTAAAGGTTACCCCATAGTCGGGGTTGGAGTCCAGTTGAATGGTGCCGTGGTGACTTTCGATTTGCTTTTTAACAATGGCCAATCCCATGCCACTTCCG
>CAYTUE010000094.1:4353-16349 GCA_964441085.1 uncultured Planctomycetaceae bacterium | reverse complement strand
GCTTCCGGCACCGTTGAGTAATTTTTGGCGGTTGGCTTCAGCGGACGCTCTGACGCGCTGAATGAAGTACGCCATTCCTGGAAGGTCTTCTACTGTTGCGATCGGAATTTGGCTAATGATTGCTCGAGCGTGACTTGCGTATGGTGTGTCAGGAAATTGATCGATGACTGCTTTGCATTGAATGGCGACTGCTCGCTGGTTGCCTTTCTTTTGCCACACTTCGACTTTGCCCCAGACTCGTTCTGCTTTTTCAAGATACAGTTTCTTCAAGTCCTCTTGGATATTTGCTCGGTTTTCTGAATCTGGAAAGAGTGACAGGCTGCGTTCTTTTAGCTTGGTTGCCGCATACAAGGATGTGCCGTCATACAACGGTCCTTGGTATGACGCTTGTTTTACTTGTCCGCCCAGCGTGTAGGCTTGTTCTAAGTGAGGACTGTCTGGGTATTCGTTTCGCAGAATTTCCAAGTAGCGATCGGCTTCCACGAAGTTTTCACGTTCTAGGAAGTAGGTGGCTGTCAGCATCAAAGCGTCATCCGCCAGAGGGCCTGTGGGGTCGTTCAGCCAGATGGATTTTAAGGCTCCTTGAGCTCGACCGGGTGTATCCAACAACGGTCGACTTTTGTCGAAGAAGTTGGGGACCAGTCTGTACTTGGCTGAAAGTCCTGATTTTGATTTGGCGTTTGAATTGGCCGCTTCAATGACTTTGGTGTCGCTGACGGTGACAATCTTTTGATGAACGACGGGGTCTGAAACTTCCAGCCATGCTTTGGCAATGGAAAACAGTCGTGAGCTGGCGTCAGAAACGTATTTGGTTGACGGGTATTCGGCAAACAGTTTGTTGTACGAATCTTGAGCATTCGGATAGTTACCGAGGGCAAAGTAGGATTCGCTAATTCGGAACCATGCTTCTTCGCCGATTGATGAACCAGCGTATTTGGTGGCAATTTTTCTGTAGGACTTGATTGCCGCAGTGTACTGCTGAGCGTCGAACTGCTGACGAGCGAGTGCGAGTTTGCGTTGGCCTTCCGCAGAGAACTTTTCACCTTCTTTGAGTGTGTCTTGCTGCTTATTTGTGAGCAGATTTTGTAAGAAGTTGGGTTCTTGTTTCGCGTTCGCTGCTTGGTTTCGGTTTCGGAAAAGTCCTTCGTTGTCTTCTGGTCTGAGCGAGCGACAGCCGGAACACAGGGCCAACATCAATAACAACGCGATCGTACATTGTACGGATGTTGATTGGTTTGGAGTGTTGCGAAGTATTGATGACAATCGCAGGCGAGAGCGCGACAGTTTTCGCGTTTTTTGCATCCGTGCAGCGATCATTTTTTCCAACTCAAATAACGAAGCATTTCGGGCTTCCTGCCCAAAGTGCTGGAAATCACAGAAACAGCAAGTGCATGACACTCTTGACGCTGGTTGTGGTTGATTTTTAGCCGGTTCGAAAGAACCGAATTTTTTTCTGCTAAGCGTCTGAGCACGGCGATTGTGCCGGCTGACACCGAGCGACTTTCGTATTCTTGTTTACGACATCCTTTGCACAGCAAGCCTCCTTGCCGCACCCAGTGAACAAAGCGTTCACCGGCTTCAACAGGTTCGCTGCAAATACAGCACTGATTCAAATCAGGAAACAGGCCGATCAGGTGTAAAAACTGAATTTCAAATGAAACAAGGGTTGTGAGACAATCAGCTGAAGGGTCTTCTAGCAGTTCTAGAGTTTCCACAGCTGTGGTAAAGACATTGGGATCGGGGTCTTGATCTTCCGTTAACCCATTCAGTAGTTCAGCGACATAATAGCCGCCGTACAGTGAATTAAGGCTTTTGGGGATTGGTTCGAAGTTCTTTTCCAAGTGAGCTTGAGTCAGAATTCCGAGCGCACCCGAGCTTTTCGCAATGAAGACTACGCGACATTTCGAAAGTAGGTCAAGAGCAGCATCGAATGGGCCTTTGAGTCTTTTGGCACCCTTAGCGAGGATCCCTAGCTTTCCGAATTCTTTGCTGAACAGCGTGATGACTCGGCTAGATTCGCTGAAATCCGCCTGTCGAATCACAATCGCCTGAGCTTTTTGGGTAGACACGTAGCAACTTTTCAGCGGGAGCCGCGAGCCGTAAATTTTGGTTCGCGTGGAGTAGGGTGGGAGATGAGTGTGTTTGGTTGCTGGTAATCTAGCAGCTCTTGCGATTTCTGGTGAGTCTAAGTCGGGCACGAAAAAAGCCGCAGAAACCAGAAAGGCTTCTACGGCTTGAATTCGTTTGCTGTAGTCTTTCGACCAAGATCAGCATTTGAATACTGAATTGATCTTAGAAGGTGAAGATCGCATCCATTCCGAATGTGAATTGGTCACCAACATTTGGGTCGAGCCAATCGTATCGAAGTTCAGGTCGAAACGTGAGGTTGTCTGTTGGCTTGATGTTGACACCACCTGTCACGTTGTACTGAGAAATTCCTTCGTTCTTCCACCATTCTGCTCGAACACCAACGCCCAGTTGGTCGTTGATTGTTTTGATCAGGTAGGTGTTGACTCCGAGATCATCATCATCGCCGACTCGAACAACATCACTTTGCAGAACCAAGTTCAGGTCGTCAGCTAAATTGACGTCCAAAACCAAGCTGTGAGCATAGCCGTCTGCACCATTACCACGATTACCGAAGTTTCCGATGGTGGTGATGTATGTGAAGGTGGCATCGTCGCCGACTGCTGTGCTGAAACCACCAAGGAAAGTGCTTCCGCCGTTTACGTTGTCAAATCCTGTATCCCAACCGGCCGTCCATCCCCCATAAAGAGTGGTGTCATCGCTGGCACTGTACGTTCCCAAAACACCCGTGTGAGTGAAGGGTTCGCTATTGAACTGTGTTAAGGCATGGCTGTAGAAAAAGTTGTCTGGAGCACCAACAACTTCGTAGCCAACCAGTGTGAAAAAGTGTCCTGCTTTGATGCTTAAGTCGCCAATAGCAACTTCAGCATACAATTGAGGAATCGCCCAACCGTAGCCACCACCACGAGTAAAGCTTGAGCTATTGTCAAACTGCCCTGGTGAGCCGAATGATTGAGTGTCTGGGCCGTCCACACCGTAAAGAACGTCTGCTCGGAAACCCCAGTCAAAGCCCTTGCTGCCGTCGGCAACTTTTTCTGCGTACAACCAACTTTGATGCAGGTTGAGTCGGTCTGGATGGCTGTTGAAAGACAGGCCATCATTGGGAGTGACTCCCGCTGGAGTGACTCTGTTGTGGTATCCCACTTGAACCCAACCACCAATTTTGATTGCGCTTTCGCCTGTTGTTCCGAACAGGCCTTCACCGCAACCATCACCGCAGCCAATGTCATCGATGCCGCAACCCTGGCCGTAACCCTGGCCGTAACCCAAGTCGCAACCAGTGGCATCTGCTGTGGCGCTCAAAGAAGTCAGCTGAGCCGTCATATCATGACTTGATTCAGCGAAAATTTGTTCTGTTCGTGCTTTGGCACCGCCTGCTGAATAAGCATCACCAGCTTCAACAGCGGTTCCAGCTGTTAATCCACTGACAATCGCAAATCCCGCAACTAGGCTTTTCCATGATCTCCTGATCATTGTTCAATCCCTCGCGTTCTTCCATGGAGCCGAAACAATGTCCTCCCGAACAATGCATTCAACCGTGTTGTGTCTGGCTCACAAAAAAAACACTGCACTTTTTGTGAACACCGACTTTTTAGAGGTGTGACACCCTGTCAAACCTGTACTCCTTCAACGTCAACCATCGGCGGTCTTCCTTGCGATTGGCTTCCTTCAATTCATTGGGTAACCTTGGAATCTTGTTCAAGAATTTGGTTGGCCGATTTGAACGCGATAACCGTTTCATTTTTTCTGTTTTGTCTAGTGTGTTTCAAATTACCTGTTTTGTAGGGCGGCATGCAAAATTCGGTGGAATTATCACTGTGATCGTTTGAGTCGGTGGATAAGTGCCGATCTGTTTTTCTGACTAAAGCACCTGGGGGTGTGGATATTACTCAGTGCGTGTCATTCGTTGTTTGCAGCATTTTCTCTCGCTTGCCGATGAGCGAAATCAGTGTCAAACTGAGTGCTGGTGAGTTTGGTTTGCCCCGCCTTTTGGCAAAGTCTGGTTCGATTTTTTCAAAGTCAATTCATGTCCAGTCGTTCGATCCGTCAATTTCTTGCCTCGTTGCAGTCGGCCGGAATTCGCTATTTGCCGCATGTCGACCCGCCTGCACCGCCAGCCGCTCGTCCAGCGATGGTGCGCAGTGCGGCTCGAAAGACTCCTTCAGCAAGTGCTCGCTCAACAACGCCGCCAACACCGCCGACAGCAAAGGTCAGCAAGACAGTTCAACCCACTGAAAAGCATGCTGAAATCGCGGCTGTTCTGGAAAACCGACCAACCACTGTTGATCGCAAGCAGCAATCGCTTGGGCAGGTTGCCGCCATTGTGTCGAAGTGTGATCGATGTTCTGAATTGGCGATGAACCGTCGGCAGACTGTGTTTGGAACAGGGAACCCCGATGCGAAAATCATGTTTATCGGAGAAGCCCCTGGAGCAGACGAAGACCAGTTGGGAGAACCGTTTGTAGGGGCCGCTGGTCAGCTGCTGGATAAAATTATTGTTGCTTGTGGGTTACAGCGTGAAGACCTGTACATCTGCAACATCTTAAGGTGCAGACCTCCGGGCAATCGGAACCCCTTGCCGCAGGAAGCGGGGAATTGTCGAGAATACTTGGATGCTCAGATCGCAATTGTGCAGCCCGACTACATTGTCTGCTGGGGCACAATTGCTGCCCAAAACTTGCTCAATGAACAACGCAGTGTTGGTAAGCTACGGAAACAATGGTTGCCACACGGTTCGGCCAAAGTGTTGTGCACTTACCATCCTTCTTACTTACTCAGGTATCCTCAGCAAAAGAAAGAAGTTTGGGCCGACATGAAGTTGTTAATGGCGGAGATGGGCGTAGAACTTTGATTTCCGCACCTCAGGCACCTTCAGCAGAATTCGGCTTCCGATAGGTGGTTTGGCTTTGCTGAGTGGTTGTGTTGGCACTTTTGCCCAAGTGGGGCTTCATCGCGTTGTCGTTGTGACTGGCATCCACGGTCGAATTTTCGCTGAGTAGCAGTCGTACAATGTCGTGGCGAGACAAAATGCCAATGACAGTGCGGTCTTCTGCCAACACAGGCAAAGCTTCGTGGCAGGACGATCGAAACAGGTGTAGGACGCTGGTGATCGTCGCGGTGGCGAAGACAGATTCCACATAGCAGGTCAGAATGGGTTCAATCGTTGTATCGGTTGCTTCAGACAAAAGCAGCTGCCGCACAATGTCGGATTCAGCGACTTGGCCAGCCAGTCGACCTTCATGATCAACGGCAATGAGCACCGCTGAATCATTGACCATGAGTCGTTCAGCGGCTTGGCGAATGGTGATTGATGATGAAACGGTCGCTGCCTGACAGTTTCGCATAACGTCTGTCACTTTGATTTGTTGCATCATCATCTCGGTCCTGCAGATCCAACCGGTTCACGGGCAATCACGCTGGTGAAGAGGAGAGATTTGGAATGTAAAGTACGGACAGACGCCCTCAACCGATTCGTCCACGAACCACATTTCTGTTGAAATTGGTGGTTTCGTGGATTCCCAAGTGGTGTTGTCGAGGTGACAATGAAACCTAGACTCTGCCACTGTGAGTGTGGAAAATGCTGATACTTTCAGGTTGGTATAAGACCAACTGAAATTGCCTAATCCATACGATCCAACTTTGTGAATTCATGTCACACGATTGGGTGTCGGTAAGGAGACATCAACAGGTATCGGTTGAAGTGTGGTGACGCGCTTTATCCAGATGTTTTGATCTTTAGGAATCCCCTCCTTTTGTCGCGTTCGTCGGGTCGTATTGATCAGAGTAAAAATATTTTGCAAACGATTGGTCTGGTTTAGAAAGTCCATTCATGTTTTCTTCGATGTTGTCGAATCGCTCGGCTGCTATTTTTGCGAGCGATCGATTTTCAGGCACCGTTTCGTGTTTGAGGGATGCTTTGTTGGTGTTGGCATTGGTGCTGGTGGCGTTGGCCGTGATTGCTCAGTCAGCCACAGCGGCATCCATTCAAGAAACTCGCGCGTTGCTTTCTGCCGGCAAGTATGCGGAGGCATTGGAATTGGCGACTCAGGAAGTGGAGCGTCGCAGCTACAGCGAAGAATGGCCTTTGTTGAAAGCCGAAGCGGAAATATCCGTGGGCAAGTATGCAGAAGCTGCCGAGTCACTTGCGGAAGGGCTGAAGCGATATTCATGGAGCATCCGTCTTCGCATGGCGACGTTTGATTTACAAACGATTTTAGGAGACCGCAAAGCCAAGCAGATATTGCTTGATGAAGTGAGTGAACTGGCAACGTCGGCTCCATGGAGATACACAGATGCCGACGACTTGGTCGCGTTAGGACAGGCGGCCTTAGCCGTGGGAGCTGATCCGAAAGACGTGCTCGAAGGTTTTTTTGAACGCGCCTGTCAAAACGACGTTCGCCGTTCCGATGGGGTGATCGCGTCTGCTCGACTGGCATTGGATAAGCAAGATCCCGCTTTGGCATCCACCTACCTTCGCCCCGCCTTAAAAGCGTTTCCTCAAGACGCCGAAGTGACTTTCTTGCTGTCGGAAGCACTCAAGAAGGGGGCAGCTGAAGAATCAACGAAGCTGCTGCAGAAGACTTTGGAGCTGAATCCTAATCACTTTGCAGCCAAGCTCAGGTTGGTGCGGCAGTCGATTGATCGAGAAATGTACGCGAGAGCAAAGGTTCTGCTCAAAGAAATTTTTGCCGTGAATCCCACGCTTCCCAAAGCTTGGGCCATGCAAGCCGTGCTGTTTCACCTTGAGAATGATTCCGAACAGGAACAAGTGGCTGTAAAGACGGCTTTGCAGTTTTCGTCCAACAATCCAGAAGTCGGCTATCTGATTGGTGAATGTCTTTCTCGAAAGTACCGTTTTGCTGAAGCGGCTAACTATTTGAGGCAATCTTTAAAGGCTGATTCCGACTATGTGCCTGCGCAGGTCCAGTTGGCTCAGGACCTGTTGAGATTAGGGCAGGACGCTGAAGGTTGGAAGCTTGTTGAAGAAGCGGGGAAAGTGGATCACTACAGCGTGGGCGTTTTTAACTTACTGCAACTCAAAGATTCCATCGATCGCTATGTGACTTTGAAAGACGAACGGTTTGTGATTCGCATGGATCGAACCGAAGCGACTGTTTATGGGACTCAGGTACAAACTCTTTTGAATTCTGCGTTTGATACGTTGTCTGAAAAGTACGGTTTTGCGCCCACTGAACCTGTGATCGTGGAAATTTTCGATCGCAAAGATGATTTCGCTGTGAGAACTTTTGGAGTTCCCGATGTGGCGGGTTATTTGGGAGTCTGCTTTGGGCGTTTGATTACTGCTAACAGTCCAGCTTCGTTTCGCAACAGCCCCAATAACTGGCAGGCTGTGCTATGGCACGAATTCTGTCACGTCATCACGTTGCAAATGACGGGCAATCGAATTCCTCGCTGGTTAAGCGAAGGTGCGTCTGTTTATGAAGAACGCCAACGCAATGACAGCTGGGGGCAACATATGTCGCCCGAGTATCAGGAGCGAATTCTCAACGGAAAAATCACTCCCGTCAGCGAACTCAGCGGAGCCTTTTTGAATGCTCAATCGGGACAGGATGTTCAATTTGCTTACTATGAATCATCAATGGTCGTGGAATATCTTGTCGAACAGTTTGGATTCGAATCGGTGACTGCGGTACTCAACGAACTGAATCGCGGATTAACAATCAATGATGCGTTGGAACGACACACGACCGACATTGCTGCTTTGGATCAAGCTTTTGAAGATTGGCTTAAAGATCAAGCGATGGCATTTGCAAAGGACGTGACCTTCACCGTGAAAACATCTGGTCAGCTGAATGATCTGATTCCCCCCACCTCTGAAGACTCTCGTCCCAACTATACGGCAGGTGTGCAAACAGCCGTTGAGCTTGTGCAGGCGAAAAAGTGGGATGCAGCGATTGAAATTCTGCAGGGATTGCTTGAAGTTTATGCGGATGATCGCGGAACCAATTCTGCTCGAACTGTTTTAGCCAGCATCTATGGTCAGCAGGAAAGAGTGGATGAACAGATTGGCGAGCTACAAAAGCAGGTGCGTTTGTCTGCGAACGATTGGGCGTCTGCGTTTGAATTACTTCAGTTGTTGGTGAAGCAAGAACGTTGGGATGAAGCGGTGGAAGCAGGAAGGTCGGTGTTGGCGATTGATCCATTGCGAAGCCAGCCCAATCAGTTGTTGTTGCAAGCGGCATTGAAATCCGACGACCGGAAACTTGCGCTGATTCTGTTGGCCGGGTTGCTTGAATTAGACACTGCCAATGCGGCTCGCTACCACTTGCAATCGGCTAAGCTCAAGAAAGAACGCTCGCCTGAGGAAGCTCGACGACATGTTCTGTTGTCGTTGGAACATGCTCCACGATATCGAGAAGCTCATCAGTTTCTGCTAAACTTACAGCCGTCGCCAGACAAAGAGTCACTCGATTGAATGACGTTCGATTTCTGTTGGTGTTTACAAACGACCATTGCACTCCATTCTTTTTCAGTGACTGTCTTTGCTGACTATGCCTGCCAACAACGCTTTCCGACATCAAAACTATCCGACTTCGCCCGCGATTGCTCCCGTGTTTCAAAAGGTGTCTGTTGATGACGCTGACGGGATTGAGTTTTCTCGTCTGCATACGAGCTTGAAAATTGGCAAGGTGATTTTGGTTCCGGGCACATTTCGAGGAGATGATCCGTTTGGGATGGCGGCCATGCTGACGGGAATGGGGAAGCCCGATTCTGCAGCGATGGGAATGCTGAATTCGATGGCAGGTGGAATGAAAAAGGCCACGTTGGCGATGACGGAAAGCTTCGTTGGCGATGTCGCAAATTACACGGATGAATACCGACAACAGTTTCAAGAATTGGTCGGCGACGATCCTGCGGTTGAAATTTTGGATCCAACTTGGTCTGGGCAAAATCATCATCAAGCTCGCGCAGACTTGGCGATTAAGTTGTTGTTGCAACTGAAACGGATGAATCCGACAGAGGATCGGATGATGTTGTTGTGGGCGCATTCGCATGCCGGAAATGCCCTTGCAATTCTTAGCAACCTGTTAGCCAATCAACGGTCTGCCGTTCAACAATTTTTTGAAGCAGCAGGGCAACAGTCGGAAGAATGGTTGGAAGCCCAAGAACTTTTGCGGCAAGCTCCCTCACCTCACCCTTGGGCAAACAGTGTTTGCTTTGCAGCGTTTGGAACTCCCGTGCGCTATGGGTGGGATCCATCGGGGTATCGATTTTTGCTTCACTTGCTGCACCATCGTAATCAGCAGCCGAAAGATTCGATTTTGACTCAGCCGCTTTACCCCATACATTCGGTGAAGGATGTTTTGACGGCGAAGTATGGTGATTGGGTTCAGGCGTTCGCCATTGCGGGTACCGATTTGGCTCCCACAGTGATTGGTGAGAATGAACAGAGCATCGCGACCGTTTTGGAAGCTGGTTTGAAAGACGTCGTGCTTGACGAACGGTTGCGAAAGATCAAGATCAAGCGGGTTCGAGATGTTTGTAGTCGGTGGAAGCCTGGTACTCGTTGTCATGATGATGGCGAACATTTGTTGTTGGAGTATGAACCCAGTGGTCGTAAAACCAAACTCGGATCTCCCGTTGAAAATACTCGCTTTGGGCATGGAGTCGCCACGACAACAACATGGCTACCCGTGCATCTTGCGTTGGTAATGCGAGCATTGGCAAAACACGTTTAGGTGTTTTACGAATGTGGGATTTGCTGCAGGACAGCTTCGACGCCTTACGTTTCATGGTCCAGTTCAGCTTGCAGTAAGCTTTCTCGTTCCTTGTTGTATTGTCGTGTGGCTTGTTCCAGGTTTTCTGACATTCGGTAAGCTTTGATTCCTCCAAAGATGGCAACTGCGACGAAGACCATGCCAAACAGAGGGAAGACAAATTTGGCAACAATGAACGGTCCAAAACTGGGAGCAGAAGCAGTGATGGCGATCGCTATGGCTGTCCACAGTAATCCGAAGACTGCTGCTCCAACACTTGAAGCAACTGCAATGGTTTTTGTTGGGGCATAGGTTTTTCCATTTTTGCCCGTCATCATGAAGCTTAGCTGACGGCTTTGCCAGTCTCGGTCTAATGCTTCCAGTCGCTGGTGGCTGTTGAGTTCTCGGAGTTGATCTGTGAGTGCTTCAGTGGTTTCTTCAATGCGGCTTAACTGTTCGGTGAACGTAATGTTTTTGCTGCGATTGATGGAAAGTTGAGTCCCACAGTGATTGCAGTTCACGAAGTTTGCATTGGTTGGAACATCCAGCGGTGCGCCACAGGAATTGCAAATTAAGCGTTCTATTGTCATTTGGAATTTCTGTTGGAAATGAATCTGCTTTTCTGAGTGGCAGAATTCCGTGTTTGCGGTAGACCCTAGTAGAAGCCTTGTGTCATCAGTGCGTGATGTTTTTTGCTGTGTATGCCAGTTGAAGGTTCGGTTCACACGTGTTTTGTGGATTTGGTTTCGGCCGTATGATGGCGACTTCCGAGTCGTCATCAACGGAGAGCATTGCCAAGATCTTTTGAGGTAACGTAGACGAGGTGTTCAGGGATTAAAATGATTTCTCATTGTTGTTCTTTGAACTAAAAATCTGTCACCCAAGGCCAGTGTGAGGTCGTTGCATTTTGTTTGCTGGTTTGGTGCCGAGAACTTGGTCGATCGATTTGAGCCAAATCGAGTTGCCGAAATGTCATTTGCTCAAAGAATGAAACAGGACTTGCGGAACATCGTGGGATGTTGAGTGTTGAACACTGCATCTGTGTCGCTTGCGAAGATCGCGAAACCCCGGTTTATGTGGTTTGAAAGTCGTTTGTCAGCACCTGATCATTTTGGAATGTTATCGAAGTCACATCTTTTCTGCTGCATCATGAAATATCAAGCGTAAGGCGATTCGGATGGATTTGGTGGTGGTGATCAGTTGTGAGATTTGAGACCATGCAGAGGTTCGGCTGCATGCTGGACTGGTATCGGCTGTGAGTTGGTATCTCGTGTGTCAACTAGAAAGAAGAGAATGCCAATTCGAATTCGATCTCGAATCGCTCTTGCGGTGACGTTGCTATTGATCATCGCAACGGGAACTGCCATTGGTCAATTCAGTCAATTTGGTGGATATCAGAACTACGGTCAAAACTGGGTGACGGGTCCGGATGGGCGGCCTAATCGTCGAGGTGTGCCTGATTGGAAAGTGGATGAAAACTTTAAAGACGATGTCTTTACTTTTGTTCGCATTCAATACAACGGCAGTACAGGCCGAGGTCGTCCTGGCAAATGGCGAACAGACTATCCGGATGCTGAACTGAATTTCAGCTATCGACTGCAACAGTTGACATCGTTGCATACTCATCCTGACGGGTTGATTCTGAAACTCACAGACCCTCGACTCTTTGACTATCCCTTTATCTACATCATCGAACCGGGCAATTTGGTCTTTTCTGAAGACGAGGTTCGAGCATTGCGAAGCTATCTTTTCAACGGTGGTTTTTTGATGGTGGATGACTTTTGGGGGACGTACGAACTGGAACATTTTTTAGGGCAAGTTCGCCGTGTTTTTCCTGATCGCGAAGCCACTGAAATTCCTCTTGAACATCCCATCTTTCATTGCGTCTACGACTTAAAAGAACGTCCTCAAATTCCAGCCGTCGGTCATGCTCATCCGGGTCGAGTCGATGAAAATGGAAAGCTGGTGACTTGGGAGCAAGGCTATGGGACGCGGGAAGTTCACTACCGCGGACTGTACGACGACAACGGTCGCATGATGTCGATCATTTGTCACAACACAGACTTGGGTGATGGCTGGGAAGAAGAAGCTCGAGACCCTTGGTACTTCAAAGAGTTCTCGGAAAAGAAAGCGTATCCACTGGGCATCAACATCGTGTTTTACGCGATGACGCATTGAGAGGGCGGCAGA
>CAYTUE010000094.1:2123-4253 GCA_964441085.1 uncultured Planctomycetaceae bacterium | reverse complement strand
TTGGCAGCCGGACAATAACGGGCAACAGTACAACAGATAACAGCACGACAGAGTACGGTAAAGTCAGGCAACGAATTGCGGCAACGAATCGCCACACAGTTGGCGATGATAGAAAGCATAGAATGACACATCAGACACCAGTTCAGCACGAAGCAGCAAGCAGTCTGCCGACGGATCTGACTGAAGAGCGCGAACGCGAGCTGATCGATCAGCTTCAGGCATTCACCAAATCGATCGACAATGAACTTTCAAAAGTCATTATTGGGCAAAAAGATGTTGTCCAACAACTGCTGATTTCTTTGCTATCGGGAGGACACTGTTTGATTACAGGAGCCCCTGGTTTGGCAAAGACATTGCTGGTGAATTCGATTGCTCAACTATTCGATCTCAGCTTTCAGCGAATTCAGTTTACTCCCGACTTGATGCCCGCTGATATCACGGGGACTGAAGTGTTGGAAGAAGATGGAGCAGGGCACCGAGCGATGAGATTCATCCCCGGGCCAATTTTTGCCAATGTGGTGCTGGCTGATGAAATCAATCGAACGCCTCCTAAGACTCAATCAGCGCTCTTGGAAGCGATGCAAGAAAAACAGGTGACCGCCGCTGGGCAGGTTCGCCAATTGACAAAGCCATTCTTCGTCTTGGCGACTCAAAATCCGATCGAAATGGAAGGGACCTATCCATTACCCGAAGCTCAGTTAGACCGCTTTATGTTTAACGTGCTGATCGATTATCTTCCAGAAGACGACGAAGTGGCGGTGGTGATGCAAACGACTTCAAAGCGTCAACACAAGATTGAACAACTGTTCGATGGCAACGTCGTGCAAGAATTGAATCAAGTGGTTCAACGAGTTCCCATTGCGGATGATGTTGTGCGTTATGCGGTCAGGTTGGCGGCTGCGTCTCGCCCCAATCAAAAGAACACTCCAGACTTCATCAACAATTTGGTTTCATGGGGAGCCGGTCTTCGAGCGGGACAGAACCTCGTTCTGGGAGCCAAAGCCAAAGCGTTGCTGGAAGGTCGTTCGTTTGCTTCAACCGCAGACATCCAAGCCTTGGCGAAGCCTGTGTTGCGACATCGCATCTTGCCAAATTACAGAGCCGAAGCAGAAGGCATCACCTCGGAAACTTTGGTTGAACGATTGTTAGAACACGTACAGCATCCCGTTCAGGAAGCTGTGGCGTGAGCAAGCCTGTTGTGACAAATTCTCGCCCCGCTTCAGACGCAGCATCCGCATCTGGAAATACCAAGGCAACATCTCGGTCTGCAGCTGAATCGAAATTCAGTTCCGGTTCGCTGATGGATCCCAAGGTGGTGATGGCCATTCGATCTTTGGAACTGCGAGCCAAAGTCGTGGTGGAAGGTTTTCGGACGGGCTTAAACAAGAGCCCTCGTCATGGGTTTTCTGTCGAGTTTTCTGAATACCGTCAGTACACACAAGGTGACGACCCAAAGTATCTGGATTGGAAGTTGTTTGCTCGAACAGACCGTAGCTATATCCGGTTGTACGAAGACGAAACCAACCTGCGTTGTTATTTGGTGAGTGACTTTAGTCGGTCGATGGAATTTGGCACGCTGGATTATTCGAAGCTCGATTATGCTCGCACAATCGCAGCGTCAATTGCGTGGTTGTTAAACCGGCAGGGCGATGCGGTGGGCTTAAGCGTGTTTGATGAACGCGTGCGTTTACTGATTCCCGCTCGTTTTCGTCCAGGACAGTTGCGACGTTTGATGGTGGGTTTAGAACACAAGGCGGGTGGCAAGGACACTCAACCGGAAGCCGCTTTGGAACAAGCTGCTCAGAGGTTGAATAAGCGAGGTCTGGTGATTTTCGTTTCAGATATGTTGTCTGATGTTGACCAGCTTCGCCAAGGATTGAAGCTTTTGCGAGGCTGTCAGCACGATGTGTGTGTGTTTCAGGTTTTAGATCCTGCGGAACGAGATCTTTCGATCGATGGCCCCAAGTTGTTTGAAGATCTTGAAAGTGGATTGAAAATTTTTGCCGATCCAAAACAAGTCCGAAGTGACTTTGTGCAGCAAATGGATGCTCACAATCAACAAATACAAGACGTTTGTGAGCAGTTAGGGGTTTCGTTAATTCAGACGTATACCGATCAGCCTCTTGAACG
>CAYTUE010000094.1:0-2023 GCA_964441085.1 uncultured Planctomycetaceae bacterium | reverse complement strand
CATGCCGTGCCGCTTGGTGTGCTCGACGATGTCACAGAACGCTGATGTTACAGACGCTGGTGTTGTCAGGAGTCGTGTTATGGAATTCTTGACTCCTTTGTTTGTTGCTGCTGGAGCATTGGCAGCTGTTGGTCCGTTTGTCTTGCATATGCTTCGTCGCGCGCCGACGTCAGAAATGCGGTTCAGCATCGTTCGATTCTTAAAGCCGTCTCGGCCTAAAATGACCAAACGATCAAAGATTGAACATTGGCCGTTGATGCTGCTGAGAATGCTGGCCTTAGTTTTCATTGGCCTTGCGTTTGCTCGACCGTTTCTTCAAGAAGTGATTCCGTTGGCTGCGGCGACAGAAAGCGGAGACGCTGTCACGATTTTAATTGATCAGAGTGCCAGTATGCGTCGAGCTGGAATTCGCGACGCCGTGGTTGATGCGGTGAATTCTGTTGTGAGTGACCTTCGCAGCACCGACTTGCTGAGCGTGGTGACGTTTTCCAATACTTCGCAGCGGCGAATTCATTTTGAAACATGGGCCACGGCGAGTTCTGCAGAGCGAACCGCTCTGATTGATGAGCTGTTGACAGCCTATGAACCCGATTGGATGCATACGGCGACGGGTTCGGCAATGTTGCAAGCGGCCGATGATCTGGCTCAGGAACGCAAACTGTTTCGTGGGATTCAACAACGTCGACTTGTGTTGATTACCGACTTTCAGCGAGGCAGTCGATTAGATGAATTAAAGTCGGCTGGTTGGCCGGAGTCTGTTTCTGTTGAACTCACACTTTGTCAGCCCCATACCAGTGGCAACGTTGGTCTGGCATGGATGGAAGATCGTGATGCAGGTCGAGGTCAGGTACGGCTGGTGAGTGCAGCAGATTCGCAGGAAAAAAAAGTTCAGGTTCAGGCATATGATCGCGAACTTCAACCTGTTGGCCAAGCGGTTGACGTTGAAATTGCTGCAGGACAACGGCGGTCTGTGAAGCTTCCTACTGATGTGGTCAAAGATGGAAGTGTGATTGGAGCGAAGTTGCTTTCTGATGAACATGCTTTCGATAACCTGATTGCCTTTCCATCATTGGCGAACCCCGAAATGACAGTGGCTCATATTGGGAGTGATGTGAAAAACGATCCTGATTCGATGAGATATTATCTTCAGCGAGTTTTAGACGGGAACCCAGCGCGAGATGTTGTGTTGGCAGGTTTAAAGCTGCCTGATCAGGACCAATATCGTCCTGTTCCAGCGGAATCGACATTCGTTGTCGCAACAACGAGTGTTCCAGAAGCCATGTTGCCGTCGGTGCAGACGTTGTTTGAACGTGGTGGCACGTTGTTGATGGCGGCTGATTCGGTGGCCGCCATTCAGTCTTTGAAACAGTTTCTTCCATCCGGTGTTGAGGTGCAGGAAGCGGACATGGAAGACTATGCGATTTTGTCGCAGATTGATTATCAGCATCCGTTGTTTCAGGCGTTTTCGGAAGCTCGCTTTGCCGATTTTTCTTCCATTCGTTTTTGGAATTGTCGACATCTTGTGTTGGATGCAGAAGTCGGCAAGCCCGAAGATTGGAAGGTGTTAGCCCAGTTCGATAACGGCATGCCCGCGTTGATTCAGTTTCCTGTTGGGAAAGACGGTCATCTTTTTATTCTGACATCAGGCTGGCACCCAGCAGACAGTCAGTTGGCTTTGTCGACTCGTTTTCCGCCGTTGATTACTCGACTGCTGGCTTTGGCAATTCCCGAATCATCGACTCAACAGATGCAGTCGGTGGGGAATGTGATTCGTCCGCAGCGATTACTGGAGACCGACGAATGGCAGATTCGGTTTCCTGATGGGATTCAACAAACAGCAGCGGAAGTAAAAGCCCTTCAAGAAAAACAATTCGTTGCCGAACAGGGTGCCGGTGAGACAAAGGAACTGGCCATTGTTCTGGGGCAGCCAGGGCGTTATGTGTTGACATCGGGATCGGAAGAGAACAAGAAACAGGTGACTGTGATTGCCAATGTGCCCGCATCAGAATCCAAAACCGAAGCG
>CAYTUE010000093.1:10031-16424 GCA_964441085.1 uncultured Planctomycetaceae bacterium | reverse complement strand
GCTCGCGACGTTCTGGCGTTCTGGGTGGGAAAATTGGGCGCCGAGCTTCGGGAGGATCTTCCACAACTGTGGCAGCATGGACGGCTGATGCCGCACTGACTTCGGTCCATGATTCAAACCGATTTCCATCATCAGCATCCACGGTCAGCACCAAGTCTCGTTCTTCGCCTGAACGCAAATCATTCACCACCCACACAGCTGTTGTCTCTCGATAAACACCTTCTGGCTGCATGGCTTTGGTCGTCGCTGTCACAGGAATCTGTTCTCGCACCACCAACCCAGATAACGTGTCTTGTCCTCGATTGATCACTCGTATGCGAATATCAAATTCACCAGCAGGTGGATTTTCTGGCATCAACTTTTTTACGTCGATCGTCTGAGTCGTCACAGTGTCGCCAGGTAAAATCCTGACGGATCTCAACAGTTGATCCACATCATCAATGCTGTTTTCGCGGAGATCGGGACGCGTTGGTGTATGGCGATTTTGGAATCCCTGCTCACTAAAAGCGGGCCAGTCGTCATCTTGAATTCGCAGGTCGTACAACGTTTGCTGAATCATCCTTAGCACAGCCGGATCCGTCACTCGTCTGCCTTGAATTTCGACAAACGGATTCAGCGTTAAACGCAGCCGACTACGAAATGGATCGGGGGTGGGAGCAAAGTCTTCGGGAGAACGTTCGATGGGAAGATAAGGGCGTTCAATCGGTAGAGCATCGATTTCTGGTCGTCGACTGAGTTCTTGGATGGCAAATCGAATGTCGGGAGTTGGAAACTGATCGACCAAATGAGATGAATGACGTTCAGGCTGCTTGACGGGTGTGGGCACAAGTTCTTTGGCTTCCATCCGTGGAGTATGATCTAACACACCACCAACATTCATGATGGCAAGTTCGTCTCGACGTACAGCGGCGGCTTCCAGAGTCAGGCCGCTAAACATGATCAAAGCGATCAGCCCCACGCCCACGCCGCCGAAAGTCGTTGCAGTCACCCACCAAAAGTGATCAAACACAAAGCAGACGGTGCGATCAAAAATTTCACACAACATCTGCCAGAACCGTGTCGCCCAATTGAATGGTGACACCAGCCAGCGTTCGTCCACTCGACCAAATAAGCTCAATCGATCCCCGAAAATCATCGCGAGGCTCAATAGGCTGAAGATAAAAACCAATCCCAGAATCGCATCCATGATGTTGCTTCCTTTGCCTTTCCGTTTGAGGCGGTTTAGCAAAAATCGGCAATTTCGGAAAGACCAGTCCGACAACCAGCACTTTTTGCCACTCGAATTCTTGAAGGCGAGCTGACCGGGGAAACCGCTTTTAAGCAAAAACCTTCAGAAACAGCTTGTTTGAGCCTCTTGAAGTCAGGCCAAATCCATCCGCAAGACAATCTGGCAGGCTGTTCAGTCTTTGTGAACACCACGCTATACTGACGAATATGCTATCGATTGGCCCCATTCAACTTTCTCTTCCCGTTGTTCAAGCAGCCCTGAGCGGATACAGCGACTGGCCAATGAGAGCCGTCGCGCGACGAATGGGGGCCCCTTATACCGTGTGCGAAGTGATGATTGATCACTTTGTCACATCGTTGAAAGACCGCGAAAAAACAAAACGGTTCTTGATGGTCGAAGACGAAGACCATCCCGCTGGTGCTCAACTGATGGGCTCAGACCCAGACCAATTCACCGCAGCGGCCGTGCGTCTCGTCGACGCGGGGTTCGATGTCATTGACATCAATTTTGGCTGTCCGGTGAAGAAAGTGCTCGGACGGTGCCGAGGCGGATTTCATTTGTCTCAACCAGAAACCGCCATTGATATTCTGAGGCGAGTTCGCAGCACCGTTCCCGATGAAATTCCCGTGACAGTCAAAATGCGACGAGGAATCGATGATTCTCAGGCCAGTTGCGATGCCTTCTACCAGATCCTTGAAGCGGGATTTGATCTGGGAATCGCAGCGGTCACCGTTCATGGCAGAACGGTGGAACAAAGATACAACGGCCCCAGCGAATGGTCATTTCTGACTCAACTGGTCAAGGATTTTCCAAACCAAACCATTCTGGGGAGTGGAGACCTCTTTTCTGCCGCAGACTGCGTGCGAATGCTGCAAGAAACGGGCGTGAGCGGAGTCACGGCGGCTCGAGGATCCATTGGCAACCCTTGGATTTTTTCTCAAGCAGACGCGTTGCTGCAAGGAAAACACCCACTTCCACCGCCGGATATTTATGAACAGCGGCGAGTGATGGAAATGCACTTGGACCTTGCTTGTCGAGTCTATCCAGAGCGACAGGCTGTTCGTCAAATCAGAAAATTCAGCATGCGATACAGCGATTGGCATCCGGAAGGAGATGAAGTTCGAGCCGACTTTGTCGCCGTAAAAGACCAAACAGCATGGGTCAGCACTTTGGATCGGTGGTACAGCAGCAATCAAAATGGTGTCTACCCAACCAACCCTGGCCGCCCAAACCCTCCGGCTGCTCGACCAAAGCACAACAAACTGGGAAGTGCATGACTGGGGTAATCGCTCAAATCGGTCTTTTCGCTGAAACACCTACGTTTTCACTCACTGGAAAACACCTGCAACATCGATAGATTAACTGTTTCTGTACTGGACAGAATCGGTCACTTGGCCAGAATACAGGGTCCACTCCTTACATCTTTCATCCCCTTTGCGGATCACCAATACCATCGGTACATCGTCAGGAAGACCAATCGGCTCAGGGATCGAGCCCAATCTGGTGTCAGCACAATCGGCTGAGGTATGGCCTGGCAGCGAAACCATGGCGTTTCCTGGGGTGCCAGAATTCCATCCTGCCAAAGGGTTAAAGAACCCTCACTTGCAGACCATTATCGGCGCGTTTTGTCCAAGCAGCCCTCGCATTTTGGGTACGATTCAGCGCAAGCTGCGTTTCCCAGATGGTGACTTTGCCGTCATTCACGACGATAAACCTCCGGGTTGGCAACGTGGAGATCATGTCGCTTTTTTGATGCACGGCTTAGCTGGCTGTCACCGTAGCGGATACATGGTTCGTACGGCTGCTAAGTTGATGGAACGAAACGTTCGCGTGTTTCGCATGGATCATCGTGGGTGCGGAGCAGGGCGGATGCTGGCAAAGTCGCCCTATCATGCTGGTCGGATCAGCGACGTATCCATGGCCATGCAAATGTTAGAACGCCTGTGCCCAGATTCTCCGATTTCCATCGCCGGATTTTCGATCAGCGCGAACTTGCTGCTTCGCTATTTAGGCGACAATCCGAATCAGCTTCCTCAAAGCATTTTTCGAGCCGTCGCGGTTTGTCCACCCATCGATTTGCAACACTGTGTGAAATACTTGGGTTCCACGCTGGTGGGAAGAAAATATAGCCGCTACTTCGCAAAAAAATTAACGCTTCAGGTCCGCGATACTCCTCTGTGGCGAGACGATTTGCCACTGGCAACTGCCAAGAAGATCCCTGACAGTATGAAGACTTTTGATGAGCTATTTACTGCTCCTGCGTGTGGCTACGAAACCGCTCCCGAATACTACGAAGCAGCTTCGGCTCGAGATCATATCCAAAAAACTCAGGTTCACACGACAGTGCTACTCGCTGCTGATGATCCTTTGATTCCCATGCAGTGTTGGTCGAAAATCCAATTCCCCAAAAACTTCAGCGTGTGTATCACCGATCATGGCGGACACCTCGGATTCATGGGCAAAAACAGCCAAGACCCCGACAACCGTTGGATGGACTGGCGAGTCGTGGATTGGCTGTTGAACTAACGCAGCAACGCCCAGCGCACGCGATCAGTCTGATGGCACCGCAAGCAAAGGGCACCACAAGCAAAAGGGTGCCACAAGCCAATCGCAGATATCGCCGACTCTGTGATTTTGGCTTTGTTGAGCTGCAACGACCATGACTGGGACACTTTGAGTCGGAGTCGTGTCTGGCCGTCACTGCAATTTTTAATCGCAGCCCAACGTCGACACGAAGAATCCCAGCTCGCTGCTCGCTGACCTGACGAGATTCTCTGTGAGCGGTATCCTGCTCGATAGAATAGTCGGTCTCTGATCCAAAACAGTTCTTCATGGAATCAAAAAACATGGCTTCGCAGAAGATCATGCTGTTGTTTGAATTCCCATCAATGAATGGGGGCGAACATTCCATGTTGGCATGTTTAAAGCATCTCATGCAAGCACAGCAAAGTCCCACCCAGTTTGAATTCTGTGCGGCTGGACCCACAAGTGGTCCGTTGGCTGAACAACTGCAGCAACTGAATGTGCCTTTGGCAAAATTCCTCACGCATGACGCGGCTGGAAACAAGTACTCGCCAATCCAACTTCAAGACCAAATGCAATCGCTACTGAACAGCGTGCAACCAGATGTCGTACATAGCAACAGCCTCTCGATGAGCCGCAATGTTGGGCGAATGTCAGACGAGGTTTTTGAAACCACTTTGCGGTCTGGACACCTCCGAGACATCATGAAACTGAATCGCACCGCAATCCACGATCTGAATTGCAACGATGCGTTGATCGCTGTTTCCAATGCGACTCGAAACTTCCACGTTTCACAGGGTCTTGATCCGCACAAATGCCAAACCATTTATAACGGCGTAGATACTCAAACCTTCGCGCCTGCTGTCGATCCAACGCAGCGGCCTGCTTGTTTGAACCAGCTTCCTGAGGATGCAATTTTGGTGTTGAATGTGGGGCAGATTTGTCTTCGCAAGGGGCAGCTTGATCTGGCCACTGCCATCGTGAATCTGCTGCCAAAACATCCGGAATTGCACCTCGTCATGGTGGGTCGCCGACATTCTCAGAAAGCCGAGAGCATGCGGTATGAAACGTCCATTCAAAAGGTGTTTTCAGACCGAGGTTTTGCAGATCATTTGCACTGTCTTGGCGATCGATCTCAGATCCAAAACCTGATGAACGCAGCTGACGTTTTGGTGCATGCGGCAAAGCAAGAGCCTTTGGGCCGAGTCCTACTGGAAGCGGCCGCTTGTGAATTGCCAATCATTGCCACAGATGTTGGTGGAACGCCAGAAATTGTGACTCACCAGCAGGATGCGATCCTTGTTTCGCCTGACGTGGCTGGTCTTCAGGCAGGGATCTGTCGCTTTTTAGATGCTGGTGATGCGGCGGCTGTTCGAGCAAATTCTGCCGGAAAAGTGGCCCGAACTCGTTTTTCCGTCGATAAGGCTGCTACGCCTCTCGCCGTGTTTTGGAGCCAATTGCAGCGAAAATCTGATCCAAATTGAACGGATTACGCTTTGAAGTTGGTGAGATTTCTGTCTGAACACCAGTGGAAACCGCTTTTTGCTATCGGAACTCTCCCTTGGCGTCGTAGAATTGATTGCGTGGACGGTGGGCGACAAAATCACTGGATTTTCTGTCTCTAACAATGTGTCCTTTCTGTTCAAAGTACGGCTTTTCCCATTCTGGATGGTCATAAACGCCAGGATTTCAACCCATGAACCCATCTTCTGTTCTCACACCGGCACTCGAAACTGAGCCCAAGTCTGAAGAAACCGTGAAAACGGGTTGGTCAAAACAGGCTGGTTCTGACGATTTCCAATATACGTCCATGTCACCGTGGGCGCCTGTGGCCTTTGTCCTAGGAATTGCCAGCCTCACAGCACTCACGAACAGTGTGTTTGGTTTGGTTTTGGCGTTCTTTGCCATTGTCATCAGTATGGTGGCTGTGATTCGTATCCGCAGCGAATCAGACATCTACCGAGGTTTTGCGATTGCTCTGTGTGGCCTGCTCCTCTCCATCACTTGTTTGGTGACCGGTTCATGGAAATTGCACTATGCCTATCACCATGAAGTTCCAGAAGGGTATTTGCGAGTCAACTTTCCGAATGAAATTTCGGAACACAAATTTGTGTACTTTGGAAAGACTCGTCGCCTGCATGAAAAAGTGGCTCCGCTGGTTGGCCAAAAACTTTTCCTAAAAGGCTACATGTACAACCTGCAAAAGTATGAAGGTCTAAAAGACTTTGTGTTTTTGAAAGACAACGGCGAATGTTGCTTTGGTGGCGAACCCAAACCCTTTGACATGATGCTTGTGAGTATGCCCGAAGGGAAAACCACCAAAGCTTTTCGAGGCATGATTGCCGTCTCTGGAGTCCTCGAAGCTGATGTGGCTGCTGGCGAAGGAGAGCCTGTTTACACCATCGTGGCAGACAGCGTTGAAGAAGCTCGAACGTCATTCTAAATGGATTGTTGAAAGCCGTTCACAATGAAAATTGAATTTCCCTGTGCCACTTTAACTACGACAGCCGCGTTGACGCTCTGTCTTTGCATTCCTTTCGCAGGCTGTAGTGATTCTGGCTCGGGAATTCCATACACAGAACTGGATGCTCCCCAGTCGACCATTGCGAATGTCTGGTCACCTCTTCCTGCAACCTCTGCAG
>CAYTUE010000093.1:0-9931 GCA_964441085.1 uncultured Planctomycetaceae bacterium | reverse complement strand
CTGCAACCTCTGCAGAAAGAGAAACTGGCGAAAAGCGGGCACCGCTGCCCGAAGCAAACTCAGAAAAAGATTCTGCAACAGAAGCTCCCTCAGACGTGGAGCAAATTCAACAAATGAGTGGCAATGAGAGCACAGGTGTCTTGTCTCCCATCATTCCGTCCGTTGCCACAACGACTTCTGTGCCAGATCAAACATCAACTTCTGAACCAGCCGTTCTTACGTCCGACATGACGTCTCAAGAACGCATCAACATGTTGATGAATCATCCCGACCTAGAAGAAAGCACGGAAGTGCTGGAAGTGAAACTGCTGATCCCTGAAAAGCGATTTCGCAAAGAAGACGGCGGCAAGGTGATTCGAGTCAGCTATGACGATATCGACCTGCTGAAGATTCTCAACATGCAACCCGTGCCAGCTGACGCCGTCGACCATTTTCCGAATTGGCTGTCTGACCTAGAAGGCCAACGAATTCGGATTCGAGGGTTCATGATTCCTCCGTATCAGTCTGAAGGCCTGAAACGTTTCGCCTTGGCTCGAGACAACGGAATCTGTTGTTTTGTACGAACACCAAAAATCTATGACGTGATTAACGTTCGGATGGCCGAAACACAGACGACCAATTACATCGCCAACAAGCCGTTCGACGTGGAAGGCATCTTTCACATCGAACCCTATTACGAAGACGGCGAATGGTATGCTTTGTACGAAATTGAAGACGCCACTGTCAGTAAATAACTGCCAGCGAATAACCGTCAGCGAATCGCTGAAGCAAATCAATGTCATCAGCACTTCAATCGCAACACTTCTCGCATCAGATCGTACGCAGCCATCAGTGAATCGATCTCTCGGCCACAAGATTCACCGCAGATAACAGCGTTTGCGCCTTTGCAATCCAAGCGATCATTTCAGAAAGTCGAGGACAAACGGGGGACCAAGTGGCTATACTGGTCTGTCACAAGCGGACAATCGCCTTCCCTTGAAAACCCGCCTTTTCTGTCTTTCTGTTGCTTCGATAATCACCATGCGTTTCATTTTTGCTGCCTTGATTTTAAGCCTGTCCCTCCCGACGGCCACGGCATCCATGTGCCCGTTTTGTGATGCTCCTACGCTGACATTGGCGGAGGAAATTGACCAGTCCAGTCATGTGCTACTGGCAAAATGGGTGGGAGGTACCGCCCCCACAGACGTGTCTGCAGGTACGGCCACGTTTGAAATCTTAGAAGTCGCCGAATCAGAAGACGCTGCCTTCAAAATCGGTCAGACCATTGAACTGCCTCAGTATTTGGCTGGCGACAAAGCAGCCAAGTACCTGCTGATGGGACCGGGTACTCGAGTCATCGATTGGCAAATTCCTCGCGAAGTCAGTGATGCGGGATGGAAGTACCTTTCGCACTTGCCTTCACCAGTGACATCACCCGAAGCAAAAATCAAACGCTTAAGATACTTCATCGACTACTTACAACATTCTGAATTGGCGATTTCCAACGATGCCTATGGGGAATTTGCATCTGCAAAATACGACACGATTAAAGCACTACGGAAAGAATTTCCTAAAGAGCAACTGACAAAATGGATCTCCGACCCAGACACTCCTGTTACTCGAATGGGACTCTATGGATTGCTCCTTGGACTTTGCGGTGACGATGCTGCCGCAAACGCCATGGAGAAAAAAATTCTGACTCCAGAAACTTCATTTCGCTTGGGAATTGAAGGAGTCATCTCGGGCTACTTACTGATCAAGGGCGAAGACGGATTAAAAGTTCTGGAAGACAGAATTATCAAATCCACCACTTGGAAGAACTCAGATGGTGAAGTCAAAAAAGTGCCCTTCAGTGAAGTCTTCGCAGTCATGCAAGCTCTTCGATTTCTATGGAACTACGAACCTGATCGCATCGACAAAGATCGACTGAAACAAACGATGCACGAACTGCTGGAACGTCCCGAACTCTCAGACCTCGTTATCGCCGACCTATCACGATGGGAAGACTGGTCCAAGCAAGATCGACTGATGGCGATGTACAGCGAAGACGACTATGCCATCCCTTCGGTCAAGCGAGCCATCGTGCGATACATGTTCTATGCCAGTCGGCAGACCGTTGGCGACACTGAAGAACTCACGGAACAAGCCAAAGTCGCCACCCAAAACCTGAATCAACTGGAACTCAAGGATCCCAAAACCGTCAAGATGACCAAGCGGTTTCTGGTTGATTAACTCAGCAAATGGATCAGCTGAAGTCTGGCAGCAAAACCTAGCCGTCACACATTCATCCGTATCACCCATCTCTTGAAACCCTGCCATGGCTGTTCCTCGAATTTTGGCGTTTGCTGGTAGCACTCGTTCGGGCTCTTACAACAAACAACTCGTTCAAGCCGCCGCAAACGCAGCCAAACATGCGGGTGCCGAAGTGACTGTGGTGGATCTGAAAGATTTTGATCTTCCATTGTTCGACGAAGACTTAGAAGCCACAGGAACACCAGCAGGAGCCACGCGTTTAAAGCAACTGTTTCTGGACCATGACGCTCTTCTGATTGCGTCTCCAGAATACAACAGTTCGATTTCCGCCGTGTTAAAAAATGCGATCGATTGGGTGAGTCGATCTGCACCCGGAGAACCCATGAAGGCCGCTTTTCTTGGCAAGGTCGCCTTGTTAATGGCCGCATCACCTGGAAGCCTCGGTGGACTTCGAGGCTTAGTTCACGTGCGCAGCATTCTTCAAAACATCAGCGTCATGGTACTGCCCAACCAATTTGCTTTAGGCAAGGCGAACGAAGCGTTCGATGAGCAGGGCACGTTGATCAATGAACGGGCCATCAAAACAGTGGCAGCGTTGGCAGAAGAACTTGTGACCACATCCCGCAAACTGCTTGCCGAATAAGCTCACGCCGGACTTGCCAACAGTCGACGCTTCACATCCACACCGCCACGCCTTGAAGCTTGCGGGCGGTGCTGAAATCTACAGACGATGCGAAAACGTCGAAACTCGCACGGCGCGATCTCGCACGGCCCCGTACTCGCAAACCGTACTCGCGGCTGAAAACTCAGCCGTTGCGTCGAGTGGTCAGTTCATAGACGGGCCACTCTGCAGCACATTCGTTGCAATGAAACCCAACAATCGTAGATGTCCCTGGAATGGGCAGCCGATTTTTGGGACTGATCACCGCGTCGTCTAATTCAATGGGACTGACAGAAAGTCCGTCGCATTCTGGACAAGCGGCGTTCTTATGAATCACTCGGCTGCGTTCGACAGGAGCAGTAAAACGGCCACTCAGAATGGTGGTTCGTCCAGGAGATTCAAACGGCAAAATGTTTCGAGGTTCGTGTTGTTTTTCGGTGGCTGCCTCTTCTTCTTCAACAGGCGGCTGAAACAAACGAAGGTGTAAACGGCTCATCGTGATCCTCCCTGAACACGGTCGCAAATTCGCGATCCACTCGTTGTCCGGCAAATCCTTGCCGGGGAAAACGGCTTCATAACCAAGCCGCTGCACGACGCACTGTATGCCGGACATCCGGTTTGCTCAAGAGTCGAATCAGAGATTTCACACACGCACCAATGGGCAATATAGGTAACTTAAGTCCACAAAGGCGTTCCGTTGTCTCAGCAATGGCATGCTCACAACAAAAACGCTCGTATTCTGGATAAAGCTGGAGTCACTGGTGAATTTGGGCAGGGTGCAAGAAACAATTCCCACATGACACATCACTGGACACCAGATTCATGGCGTGAACGCCCCGCCAAACAGCAGCCCACCTATACGGACACGGATGCTGTGCACGACGTCATCCGACACTTGGGCCAACTTCCTCCCTTAGTCACAGCTTGGGAAATCGACAAGCTGCGCGGTCAGATGGCAGAAGTCGCTCACGGAAATGCGTTTCTGCTGCAAGGTGGAGACTGCAGCGAAAGTCTGCAAGATTGCAACGCCAACACCATTTTGCGGAAGCTGAAGGTGTTGATTCAAATGAGCTTGGTGCTGATTTGCGGGTCTCGACAGCGCATTGTGCGCGTCGGTCGAATTGCGGGGCAGTATGCGAAACCTCGATCAGCCGATATGGAAACCAAAAATGGTGTCGAGCTACCCAGTTACCGTGGCGACATTATTAATCGCAGTCCATTCACATCGGAAGATCGCATTCCCGATCCTCAACTGATGCTGCGAGCCTACGAACGGTCGGCGTTAACCATCAACTACATTCGAGCACTCAGTGAAGGTGGTTTTGCCGACTTGCATCACCCCGAAAACTGGGACTTAGAATTCGTTCGCAATACGCCAGGCTCGCGTAAGTATCAGACGTTGTTGGAATCGCTCAGCGACAGTATTCGATTCATGGAAGTTGTTGGTGGAGGCGAGCTTGATCAGCTCACGCGAGTCGACTTCTACACGTCTCATGAAGCTTTATTACTGACCTACGAACAAGCGTTGACTCGCACCGACCAACGTCAAAAAGGCTACTACAATTTAAGCACTCACCTGCCGTGGATTGGAGATCGCACGCGAGACATCGACGGAGCTCATGTAGAATATTTTCGAGGAATCCGAAATCCAATCGCCGTAAAAGTCGGCAACAATATGGCGCCCGATCAGTTGTTAGACTTGATCAAGGTTTTAAACCCAGAAAACACACCCGGTCGGCTCACGTTGATTCATCGCTTTGGATCAGAAATGATTGCCAGTCGGTTACCTCAACTTGCAACCGCCGTCAAAAACGCGGGCCGCACGGTTGTCTGGTGTTGCGATCCCATGCACGGCAATACTCAGGCGACTCGCAACGGCTATAAAACTCGTTCGTTCGACAACATCACATCAGAAATCATTTCGGCGTTTCGAATCCACAAAGAAGCGGGAACTCGTTTGGGAGGAATCCATCTGGAACTCACAGGCGAAGACGTGACCGAATGTATCGGAGGCCCTGCTGAATTAACCGAAGCCGATTTGGAACGAGACTACCGCAGCCAAGTTGACCCTCGATTGAACTACGAACAAGCCATGGAAATCGCATTTCTGCTGTCAGAAAATATGAAACAAAACAACTGATCAAGCGGCGAACTCAGGCTTTCGCCCAGCAATCGTCCCTTAACGCGAGTTCGCTTCACATTCAAGTTCGCGCACATCGCTGTGAATAACACGATTGAAACGACGGCTACTTACTGCCTGCCGCCCTCTTGAGCACGGTTTTCAACCGATCAATCACCACAGCAGGTTCCAATAAAATCGGGTGATGCAACGTCAGTAAACCACCATGCAATCGATCAGCTTCCGGAAGCACTTCCGAAACAGATCGAAATCGGCGCTTCGAATGAATGCGATGCAAAGCCGGAAACGCTTCCGAAATGGATACTCCCGTTGGCCGAAGATCTTCCAGCAATTGCGTTCGATCTAGCGATGAAGGGGTGCTCAGAAAGGCCACTTTATAAAACGCCGACCGTTCGATATCAGATGGCAGTACAGGCTGAATTGTGCTGTCGGTTGGCCAATGGTCACATAACAAACGAACCGATTCGGCGCGCTGCCGATTCAACGCTGGCAGGCGTTCCAGTTGAGGTTTCAAAACGGCAGCTTGCATTTCCGATAAAGGATATGCTTCGTTGCCTCGATGATCATACAAACGAATCCGTTGAGCAAGAGTCGCATCAGACGTCAGCACGCATCCACCTCGCCCAGCGGTTAACAGCTTGCTACCTCCAAAACTCAAGGTCCCGATGTCTCCCACTGTTCCCGCCATTTGTCCGTTCACCGTCGCTCCTGCGACCTGACACGCATCTTCAATTACCATGATGCCACGTCCAGCGACAACTTCGCGCACTGCATTGACATCCACCAGCCAACCGTGCAAATGACTGACAATGATTGCCTTTGTGCGATCAGTGATCGCAGCTTCGATTTGCTTGACATCTGGAGCCAACGAATTAGCCGCAACATCGACCAAAACAGGAGTCGCCTGAAGTGCGACCACATTGGCAAAATTGGCTTTATAATCGTACGCCGAAAGAATCACTTCATCGCCTGCTGTCACCAACGCAGACCTGAGCGCCAATTCAACCGCCGAGGTTCCACTGCTACACAGGTAAGCATGCTGAACCTGATGAAATGCCTTTAATGCATCGACCAAATCAGGGCAGTGAGGCCCATGATATCGGCCCCAAGATCCATCGACGGCCATCTGTTGCAACACCGCTTTGGTGGTCTCGTCGACAATGGGCCACGCACAATCCGGCAGGATCTGTTTTTGAATGTCTGTCTCGTCAGCAGCAGAACTCATGAATCGCTCGAATCATTGCTCAGTTCGTCGGTTTTTTCATCTGGTTGGGGCACAGACACCAGCACATCATCGCCTTCAATCCGGACAGGATAGCTTGCCGCCTTCAGCTTGCTTCCCGGCGTATCCAACCACGAACCATCTTTGATACTAAAGCACCACGCATGCCAGGGACACATCACCGAACCATCTTCTGCCACTGGGCTGTCTGACAAGCTGGCTCCTTGATGAGGACAAAAGTCGTTGATCGCAAAAAATTCGCCTTGGTGCTGAAACACGCCCACCATGGTTCCATTCACTGGAAAGCTACGGCCTTCGCCTTCCGGAATCTGGCTGATCTTCGCAACGGGTTGAAATTCGGACATAGGACATTACCGACTGAAAATTTGCTGGCCGCAATTTGAGAAAATTTGGTTGAATCAACCAAAACACAGATGGAATTGGCAGGCTATCTGCCGTCTGATTGTGTCAAGAAAGAACGCTCATTCCGAGAAAGCCTCGGACATTCGAGCCTTTTCAGGCCAACTGCCCCTGCAAAACCTGTTTTTGAGTCGCTGACAGACCAAAGACAGGATTTCCACCCTTTCTGTGACAGGTTGGCTACAATAGATCGTCCCACACGGCACTGGCAACAATACCAAGGCACATTTCAAGTTATGTTCGCGGATCGAGTCACCATTCACTGTAAAGCCGGAGACGGCGGAAACGGTTGCTGCAGCTTTCGTAAAGAAGCCCACATTCCCCGTGGAGGCCCCGATGGAGGCGATGGCGGAAAAGGGGGCGATATCGTCATTCAAGCCGACCGAAATCTTGGCTCATTGGGAAATCTGGTCGGGCACCATCACTGGCATGGTGAACGAGGAGCTCATGGAATGGGGGCCTTAAAAACAGGTCGCAGCGGCAAGGACAATGTCATTCTGGTGCCACCTGGAACCTTGGTGAAAGACCGAGAACACGGGCACCTGTTGAAGGACCTGCAAAATGATGGCGATGCTGTCATCGTCAGCAAAGGCGGTTGGGGAGGGCGAGGCAACAAACGGTTCGCCACATCTGTGAATCGAGCACCTCGAGAATGCGAACCGGGTCACAAAGGCGAACTGCGAGAAGTCATCTTAGAACTGAAGTTAATCGCAGATGTCGGGCTAGTTGGAAAACCCAACGCCGGCAAATCGACTTTGCTAAGCCGAATGTCTCGAGCCACACCAGAAATTGCCGACTACCCCTTTACCACGAAGTACCCCAATCTTGGAGTCGTACAAGTTGGCTTCAACCACGAATTTGTGCTGGCCGACATTCCCGGCTTAATCGAAGGCGCTCATGCGGGAGCAGGGCTCGGCCATGAATTCCTAAAACACATCGAAAGAACGCGGCTCATTATTCACATGATTGAACCGTGCCCCATGGATCATTCCGATCCACTGAGCAACTATGATCAAATTCGTTCGGAACTGGAAAAATACAATCCGATTTTAGCAAGTCGCCCTGAAATTTTGTGCGTCACGAAAGCCGAACTTCCAGATGCCGAAACATGTGCCGAATTACTTCAAGAAACCAGCGGCAAACCCGTACATTTGATCTCAGGAGTCACCGGACAGGGACTTCAAAAGTTAAATCAGATGATTATCGAACGGTTGGCTGAATTGGGTGACGACGTTTCTGCCATTCTGACGTAAATTCACTCGGTGTTCGCCGTTCTTCCCCCACATTCTGATCCCAGCCAAAGCATCGCTGATCCCACAATCGCGGTGATGCAGATGAAGTAAGACAAGGTGAATAAGACAGGATGAATAAAACAAGAGGTTTTCTGACACCATGAAAGTACTCCTCGCCAATCCTCGCGGATTTTGTGCCGGCGTCAATATGGCCATCGAATGCCTAGACGAAACGATTCGTCGAGTCGGATCGGGCATTTATGTGTATCACGAAATCGTACACAACAAGTACGTCGTAGAACGCTTTACAAAGCAGGGCGTCAAATTCGTGACCACCTTGGACGAAGTCCCGAAAGGTTCGATTCTGCTGTTCAGTGCTCACGGCGTGTCGCCCGAAATTCGCAATCTGGCAAAAGGACGCCAACTGCAAACCGTGGATGCCACCTGTCCATTGGTCACCAAGGTTCATTTAGAAGCGATTCGTTACGCCAATCAAGGCTACAACATTATTCTGATCGGCCATGAAGGCCACGATGAAGTCATTGGAACAATGGGCGAAGCTCCAGAAAGCATCACTCTGGTAGAAACTCCCGACGAAGTCAGTCGCCTGCCTTTTGCAGCAGACGACAAACTGGCTTACTTGACTCAAACCACACTGAGTGTCGACGAAGCCAATGGCGTGATTTCTGCTTTAAAACAACGGTATCCCCATATCCATTCGCCCAAAAAGGAAGACATCTGCTACGCCACCACGAATCGGCAAGAAGCAGTGAAAATGATGATTGACCAAGCAGACGTGCTGCTGGTCTTGGGAAGTCAAAACAGCAGCAACAGCAAACGATTAAAAGAAATCGGATCTGATCGAGGCAAGTCGGCGTTTCTGATTGACGGAGCATCAGAAATTCAACCCAGTTGGTTTGGTGACAACGACACCGTGGTCATCACGGCAGGTGCAAGTGCTCCTGAAGTCGTGGTCGAAGAATGCATCGACTACTTGGTCAACCATTTCAACGCCAACGTCGAAGAGATCACTTTGCGAGAAGAAAACGTACACTTCAAGCTACCCAAAGAACTCATGCAACTAGGCACTTCGGATTCTGTGTCAGGCTGAGTTTCTGTTTCGTGTCATGCCCGGACTGGTAACAAAATCCGCCTTTGAAGCACGAAAGATATTCACTGATGAAAACAGGCCTCTTTTTAATCGCGGCTTTTGGCTTTCTCACACAAGCCACGGCAGAAGTTCGTGTCGATGTGCAACAAGATGTTGTTTACAGAACCATCAACGGCCGTCAGTTGCTGTGCGACATCTATCAGCCGGAAGGTGACCAGTTAAAGCCAGCGATTCTTGTTGTCCACGGAGGAGCATGGCGACGTGGTGATCGAACACAGTTGAAAGGATACGCTGACGGATTGGCGAAACATGGTTTTGTTTGTTTTGCCATCGACTATCGGTTGGCCCCACAACATCAGTTTCCCGCTCAAATCGATGACTGTCGAGCAGCCGTGAAGTGGATTCGAGCCAACGCCAAAACCTACAACGTCGACCCCAATCGACTGGGTGCCATCGGGTATTCGGCAGGAGGACATCTTGTGACATTGCTGGGAACAACGGGTGAAGCTCCGTCAGAACAGAATGACAATGTGGATACTCGGCTGCAAGCGGTTGTCGCGGGGGGAGCCCCCACCGACTTTCGGTACTTCCCAGACAACGGCAAGTGGGCCGAATACTTGATGGGAGGCGATCTGACAACAGCCTCAAAAAATTTCCTCAACGCATCAGCCGCTGCCTTCGCAGATAAAGATGACGCTCCCACTTTCTTCTTTAATGGCAAGGCCGACAGATTGGTGCCTTTGATTTGGACCAAGTCGGCTCATGAAGCATTAAAGCAAGCAGGTGTTCCCACAGAAATGCACCTCATCGATGGAGCAGGGCATATGCAAGCTGCCAGAAATGAAGAAGCACTCATCAAGGCTTACAAATTTTTGACGAAACACTTGCTGCTCGAAAAGAGAGAGGCTGCAAA
>CAYTUE010000092.1:10310-16505 GCA_964441085.1 uncultured Planctomycetaceae bacterium | reverse complement strand
TCAGCAACGTTGACATAGACTTTCAAAGCATCCTTGTCTTCTACCAGAAGTCTCATCATTTCTGTGTAGTTTTCCAAACCGTCGATCGGGTGAGTTAAAATTTTGGGGATGACTCCAGGAAAGGTGACGTCTCCCAAGGCCAGATCTGAAATTCCACTTTCGAAATGGCGAAAGTTGGCGTTCACAGACCCAACCAGCAACTTGTTACCAAGCACCCAGTTGAGATTGACAGCGTCACTGGGAACATCAATTTTGCGTTCTCCGCCCGTGATACTGGTCCACACAATACAGCCATTGTGGCCCAGCACTTCCATGCATTCAAACGCAACAGCGCTGTTGCCGGTGGCTTCGATAATCAGATCGGGTTTTCCTGTTTCTTTAGCCAGTTCGCTAAGTGATTTGGATGCGGTGCTAACGTAGTGAGCCCCCATGCCTTCAGCAATTTCTGCCTTCAGGTTTGGCTTGGGGCCTCGAGCCAACGTGTAAACTTCCATGCCTCGCAGACGCAGGATCAAAGTCGTCAGTAAACCAATCTGACCGGCTCCTGTGACCCATGCAATCTTGGGCTCCCAAACTTGCAGCCGCTGTTGAGCCAACATGGCTTGTTCAACGGCTTTCGCCGCACAGCTCATGGGTTCCGCCAGCACATGCAGGTGCTTGAGCCCCACCGGCATTCGCACCATAAACTCTTCGTCATCGACGAAGAATTCGGTCAAATAGCCGTGCTTCAGATTGATTCCACGCTCAAAATATTCTTCTTCGCTGGTGATATCAGAACGACCAATTTTGTCGAAGATCGATCCGCCAGGACGGCGAACCGTACAGGTGACGTAGTCACCAACGCTCACCTTTTTGACATTCTCGCCCACTTCTTCAACGATCCCGAAACATTCGTGGCCGATGACTAAGAATTCATAACCCGGTGGAGAATTGCCATACAACGCGTCGTTGATTTCTCGATCAGTCGCATCAACGCCCACCTTCAACGTTCTTACCAGTACGCCTCGACCATCCGGAATATCGGCCAGCGATGGCTTTTCCAGTTCAGCAAGATGCACACTGTTTGGAGTTCCCGGTTTAACAGCAATTGCCTTCATGGCTTATTCACTTTCGTTGTTTGAAATTTTCGTCGTTTTATATTTCAGAGGCGATTCAGAAATCGCCCCGTTGTTTTACGCAAAAGAATAGGTGCATGCGGCGTATTCGACCTTCTAAACCGCGGCGTACCCGCCCCCTCAACCGCGGCGATGTCAATCGGCGAACACCAATCGCCTGCTAGTCGGCGAGTTGTTGATTGGCCCATTCTCCAAGAGCCTGTTTCAGCTCATCAAGTGATTTGTCTCCTGCCTGCTTTGCAGACTGTAAATCGACCGCATCCGATAGGTCTGATTGGCAGAAGAAGTAGAATTTGATTTTGGGTTCTGTGCCGGAAGGTCTTCCTGCGATCTGAATGCGAACAGACTTCGATTCATCTGATCGATAAATCAGCAGGTCGCCGATGGGCGTAATGCCTTCTGCAAGCAATTCGCCACTTGGAATCGACATACAAGATCCCGTTGAGTGGTCTGTGACAGATTCAAACTTCACGTCTCCAAAACCAGCGGGGGGATTTTTCCGTAACGTCTGCATTAAGCCATCAATTTTTGCCTTACCAGATGAGCCTGTGCAATAAATCGATGTTTGATCTTCTTTGTGATATCCGTGCTTTGAATAAAGATCATCCAGATGATCTAACAGCGTCTTGCCTTGAGCTTTTAGCTCTGCAGCAAGTTCAAGAATAAACAGTGCTCCAATAGCACCATCTTTGTCTCGACAATAATTTCCCGCCAAAAACCCAATCGATTCTTCACAACCGAAGACAAATTTTTCAGGACCATTGGCTTCAAGAGTTTGAGCAATCCACTTAAACCCAACCAGCAGTTCGCTGTATGCCGTTGCTCCGTAAGATTCGGCAATCGACTTAACAAGAGGAGTCGTAACTAACGTTTCAATAACGAAGTGATCAGCAGTCAGCTTGCCAGCAGCCTGAAATTTATTTAGCAGATAATCGGTGATCAAAGCGCCCGTTTGATTTCCTGAAATCGCGACGAATTCACCAGCCTGACTGCGAACCATGACTCCAAGTCGATCCGCATCAGGGTCGGACGCCAGAACCAAATCAGCATCATGATGATTCTGCTTGATCCAATTCAAAGCAGGATCGAATACCTCCAACAATTCTGGGTTCGGAAGATGCTTGGGCACATTCGGAAAATCACCGTTGGGTTCTCGCTGTTCTTCCAGAATCTGAACTTGGTCAAAACCAGCCTTCTGCAGAATTCGATAAATCGAAGTTTCGCCAACACCATGCAAAGGGGTGAACACAGCCGACACATCGCGGTTGGTCGATTGACTTAATGCCACCACTTCAGACAAATAACTGTCGTCAGCTTCTGCACCGATGATTTTGATTTGACCAGCCGCAACTGCTTCGTCGTAGTCGACCGCTGGAATCACTTCTGCCTCATTGACTTCTGCGATAATTCCTTGATCGTGAGGAGCAATCACTTGAGCACCATTCGACCAATACGCTTTGAAGCCGTTGTCCGCTGGTGGATTATGAGAAGCTGATACCATGACTCCCACATCACACTTTAACTGACGCACGGCGTAGCTTAATTGAGGAGTCGCTCGGTGTTCGGCAAACAGATGCACGGTCAGTCCATGAGCCGCCAACGTTGTTGCCGTTAAGCGTGCAAAATGAGGTGACTGGTTACGAGTATCGCACGTGACAACCGCAGAGCCGCCTTCGGTGACTCCTGATTTTCGCAGATACGCAGCCAGCCCATGAGCAGATTCTGCGATGGTCCGGTTGTTGATTGTGGCAGGCCCAAGTTCTCCCATGGGGCCTCGTCGCCCACCCGTGCCAAACGGGATTGTCGTCCAGAACATGGAATCTAAAGTTTCCCACGATTCACTTTGAATCAGTTCTCGAATGCGATCGTGGTATTCCTTCATACATTCTCGAGACAGCCAGTTTTCGATATTGGCTGGAGAATCCTGTGAAAGCTTTCCTGTAGCCGCTGCGGCTTTCAATGATTCTAAAAGTTGGTCAGACATAATCACTCGTCAGGCAGGCGAAAAAGGAAAATGGTTCCAGGCAAAATGGCGGACAAATCAGAACAGTGTCAAATTCAGTTCGAGCTGCCATAAAACGACACGCCACTACGGAAACAAAACACCACTGATTTTTCAATCACCATCGTGGGACCATCGAGTCTAGCGTTTGACAGGCCCAACACCACTGCTACATAATTTCGAAATCAGAACGGGTCACACTTTACGTGGCAATCTGATTTTCTGGAATTCACAAAGGCGGAAGTGGCCTCAGCCCAAACATTCAGATCGGAAAGAAACTGGTCACATCATGTCCGCTCCTGTCATCGGAATCCTAGGAGGAATTGGTTCCGGCAAGTCGTCTGTGATTCGCAAAATCACAGATCGAAACCTCACCATAATCGACGCTGATGTTATCGGCCATGATGTCCTGAAATCCCCCAACATCATTGCTCAACTGACCACCGCGTTTGGAAATGACATTCTGGTAGACAAACCAACTGAAACCAGCAACATCAGTGAAACACCTGCCCCCAAGGCGATCGACCGGCAAAAACTGAGCAAATTGGTGTTTGGCGACCACTCACAGCAAAAACACAACCTCGAAACACTGAACGGAATTGTTCACCCAGAAATTCGCCGGCGACTGCACCAAGAAATCGATTCCGCGAAAAAGTCATCAGATGCCGTCATTTTGGACGCATCTTTGCTGTTGGAAGGGAACTGGGATGCCCACTGTGACCACTTAATTTTCATTGATACCGACATTCAAATCCGACAGGCTCGAGTGCAAAAAAATCGAGGTTGGGATGCCAGTGAGTTGCCAAAACGCGAAAAAACTCAAGTAAAAATCGCCACCAAACGCCAACAAGCAGATTTCACTGTAGATAATTCAGGCAACCTAGAAAAATCTGCACACCAAATGAAGCAGATCCTAAAGCGAATCATCGGGCAATCCCTAAGCGAGAAATAAAACTTTCCACCAGATTCACACACCGAAGAAATCGTTACTTGATTCTGGACGCGCTTCCGGCGACAAAGCACATCCCTTCAACCTGCGTTCCGCAGAATCAATCGACAATCCTGCTCAGGAAGCCATTCGGCCATGCCCAGCCCCTCCGATTCGGGTGACGATCCCAGTGTTCCTCAACGAACGCTAAAACCAGAAAAACCATTCACTCGAAACCATCCGCCAGAAACTGGTGATCGAGTTCCAGAATCATCTGATCTCAACATCGCTGACTTACAGCGCATGTCGATGACCGAACTGATTGAAATTGCAGAAAACGATCAGCTCACAGAATTCAGTGGCTTAAAAAAACAAGACCTGATCTTTCGAATCCTAAAGGAAAAGACTAGGTTAAGCGGCTTGATGTTCGGTGAAGGCACACTTGAAATCCTGCCTGATGGCTTTGGCTTTTTAAGAAGCCCAGACTACCACTATCTGCCGTGCCCAGACGACATTTACGTCAGCCCCAGCCAGATTCGAAGATTTGGCCTTCGCACGGGAGCAACAGTCGCAGGACAAATTCGGCCGCCCAAAGAAAATGAACGCTACTTTGCGTTGCTTCGAGTTGAAGCGATTAATGGCCAAGACCCCAATCTGCTCACAGCAAAAGTTTTCTTCGACGACCTCACACCGCTACATCCCAAACAACGATTAAGCCTGTCTACCAATTCGCCGCATCTCAGCACTCGCATCGTTGACCTGATTGCTCCCATCGGGTTGGGACAGCGAGGCTTGATCGTGTCGCCTCCGCGAGCCGGAAAAACGATGCTGCTGCAACAGATGGCCGATGTCGTCAAGCAGAATCACCCCGATGCCTACGTGATCGTACTACTGATCGATGAACGTCCCGAAGAAGTCACCGACATGGAACGGAGACTCAAGAACAGCAACTGCGAGGTCGTCAGTAGCACATTCGATGAAGCTCCCGCTCGACACATTCAAGTGTCTGAAATGGTGATCGAAAAAGCCAAACGCATGGTCGAATATGGCCACGATGTGGTCATCTTTTTAGATTCCATTACCCGACTGGCTCGAGCATGGAATACAGAAACGCCCACCACTGGCCGCACCTTAACAGGTGGAGTCGATGCGGGATCACTGCAGAATCCGAAACGGTTCTTTGGAGCTGCCCGAGCAGTAGAAGAAGGCGGCAGCCTGACCATCATTGCAACAGCTCTTGTCGATACCGGCAGCAAAATGGACGACGTGATCTTTGAAGAATTTAAAGGCACTGGCAATACAGAACTGCACCTAGAAACAAAGTTGGTCGAAAAGCGAATTTTCCCAGCGATCGACGTGAATCGTTCGGGGACTCGACGAGAAGAACTGTTGGTTCCCGACAGCGAACTCAAAAAAGTATGGGCCGTCCGACGCATTCTCAGCGACATGGATTCTTGTGCGGCGATGGAATTACTGTCGGATAAAATGTCGCAGACTGAATCAAACGAACAGTTCTTGCAAAACATGGACCTGCAATAGTTTTCAAATCAAACTGGCATCTCCTTCAAACCGGCATCTCCCTGCAAACCATCACCTGATTTCCCTCACTTCCAATCTCATTTTTCAAACAATAAGCACTGACTCATGTCCAAC
Organism: uncultured Planctomycetaceae bacterium; assembly: GCA_964441085.1. GTDB lineage: Bacteria > Planctomycetota > Planctomycetia > Planctomycetales > Planctomycetaceae > Fuerstiella. Next base: position 10,807 of record CAYTUE010000092.1, on the reverse strand, counting down.
CGAATCCTAGGTGAAATGACCTGTCCCGATGGCAAGTTTGCGATTGTGGTTTCCAGATTCAACGACCTAATTACGTCTCGACTTGTCGATGGAGCCATTGACACAATCATTCGTATGGGCGGATCACAAGACCAAGTCGATGTCGTGAGTGTTCCCGGTTCGTTTGAAATTCCGTTAACTGCATCATCACTCGCAAAATCAGGCAAGTATGTCGCCGTGATTTGCGTTGGAGCCGTGATTCAAGGCAACACGTCTCACCATGAATACATCAATAGCCAAGTCGCCGCAGGAATTATGAGCGCATCGCAGGCGACTGGAATTCCCATCACCTTTGGAGTCATCACTTGTGAATCGATGGAACAGGCTTTAGATCGCGCTGGTGGAAAAGTGGGGAACAAAGGCACAGAAGCCACCTTGGCTGCAATCGAAATGGTGAACCTGTTAAAGAAAATCAATTCGTAGCCAAACTCAGCCAGTTGATCTCAGCCTTTGCTGCA
>CAYTUE010000092.1:3564-10210 GCA_964441085.1 uncultured Planctomycetaceae bacterium | reverse complement strand
CCTTTGCTGCACAACTTTCATCATTTCAGGCGATTTGAGCGAGCTGAAACCTGCTTTTTATTTTTCTAATGGTTGTCTCACTTGGCAACCGCACAACGGGCCTCCTGTTGCAAAAGACATCATTATGAATCGCCGAAGTGACGCTCGAAAAGTGGCTCTCCAGATGCTGTATCTGGTCGACCAAAACAGCGAACAAGATCTGACTTGGATTCGCACAAAAATTGAACAGGATCTCGACAACCCACCCTTGGCAGACTTTGCATGGAACCTGTTTAGTTCTGTTCGAGAAAACCAAAGCAGTATCGATGAACAAATTATCGGTGTGGCCAAGAATTGGAAACTGCATCGCATGGCAATTACCGACCGAAATTTGCTGCGACTCGGCGTGTGCGAAATTCAACACTTGAAGTCACCTGTCCCCGTCGTTCTGAACGAGTGTATTGAATTGGCGAAAGAATTTGGCACAGAAAATTCCGCCTCATTTGTCAACGGCTTGCTCGATAAAATCTCATCCGCTGTCGACCAACCCAACGCGTGACTCACTGTGTGCACGACCCATTCATGAGTCGCCCAAATCAAACTTTCAACCATACCAGCGTTTCAGCTGTTTCTGGCAATTAAGATGCCAACAACTGCGCGGGCCAACGAAAGCCACTCATGGCACTCGAACATCAAATTGCGATCGTCACAGGAGCCGGTACAGGCATCGGTGCCGCTGCGGCAAAAATGATTGCCGCTGAAAAAGCGACTGTGGTACTGGTTGGTCGCCGAATAGAACCACTCGAAGCAACCAAAGCCGACATCGAAGCAGCAGCAGGAACAGCCATCACTGCCACTGCCGACCTGACCAATGGCACCGCGGTTGACCAACTGGCAAACGACGTGATTCAAAAGTTCGGCAGAGTCGACATTCTGGTGAACAATGCTGGCTTTTCATCAAAAATTCGGTCAGTCCGTTACGTCCAGCCCGACGAATGGGATTCCGTTTTTAAAGTGAACATGGAAGCTGTTTACCGACTGACTCAAGCTTGCCTTCCCGTCATGATCGAACAAGGGCAGGGCACCATTATTACAACTTCGTCGATGTCGGCTTTGAAACCAGGAGTTTTAGGTGGCTCACCCTATTCCGCCGCCAAAGCGGCTTCTCGAGCTTTCAGTCATGGCCTCAACAGTGAACTTCGAGACCAAGGAATTCGGGCGACGGCCATCATCCCCGCAGAAGTTGATACGGCTATCTTAAATGGACGCCCTTCTGTGCCTTCCGCTGAAGCACGCAAAATGATGATGCAACCCGAAGATGTGGCCGCCTGCATTCATTTGGCTGCCACTCTGCCGCCTCGAACAGTCATCGAAGAAATCGTTGTCGCTCCGACTAAAAACCGAGACATGTCGGCTGAAATTGAAGTCGCAAAGACAGCCGGTGCTCCACAGTAACAAATTCAACAACGCCAGTTTTGCGTGAACCTTCAACACACCTTTTGCATCGTGCAGAGCCGCCGAGACGACTTCAGATATTTGTTTAAAATCCTGACGTAGATTTTTGACAACATCACAGCTGGCGTCGCTTTCACCGCCGATCTCTACTCGTAATTCCACTTCATCACCCAAGGGTCTCGCAATTGTTTCTGCAGGGTTTTCAACTTTTGCTGATACTTCACAAGGACGTCTGTGTACTCCGGATCACTAGCTAGGTTCGTCGATTCATGAGGGTCATTCTTGATATCAAAGAGCTCAAATTCAGGCCGATGAATGTACTCACCGACGGTCTTCAGCCCATACGGGGCATCCATACTTTTCTGAAACTGAGCCTGCCAGCTGGATGCTTTCCAAAGATCGGATGCGAAGGGATAAGGCAGCGGGTGAGCGATATTCCAAATCAGCTTGAAGTTGCGATCTCGCACAACTCGCATGGGATAATACATCTGAATTTCGTGAAACGTATGAGACGCAAAGATCTGATCTCGACCTTCCGCATGGCTGTCTCCCAAAATCGGAACCCATGATTTGCCGTGGTATTTCTTAAGATCTTTGCCGTTGTTTTCAGTCGCTGCGATCGTGTTCTTCAGCAGCAATTTGGGTGACACAAACACCGATGGCCTATTTGTTTTCGAATCTAAGCCACCTGCGAAATCCAACAGAGATGGAGTAATGTCGACGTGGCTAATCAAAGCATCACTGATCACACCTCTCTTTTCCTCGTAAGGATTTCTGACCACGAATGGCACGTGCAGGCCACCTTCATAGACAGTCGTTTTTCCACCGCTAAATGCCATTCCATGATCGGCCGTAAACACGATCATGGTTTTGTCGTAAAGATTGGCTTCTTTCAGAATATCGACTAGCTTTTGAAGGCCTTGGTCAATCCGAGCACAAGATTGATAGTACTGAGCCAGTTCTTCGCGAGCTTCTGCGGTATCAGACATAAAGTGCGGAATTTTCACATCAGCAGGGTCATAAAACACCTCTTCGATTCCCTCATGCATTCCGCGCTTGGGGGGATTGCCAAACAGATCTGGCTTCAGCTGTAATTTCGATGTCTTGTCGACTCCACCACCTCGATGCGGATCACTGGTGGCGAAATACAGAAAAAAGGGTTCTTCAGAATCTGCTGTCAGAAATTCGCGACAATTGTCCGCCATCTGAACCGCGTTCCGCCCATTCCCCGAAAATGTCTGGTCGAAGTGATACACGTATTCGGGAGCCACATGGTACTTGCCAACACGAGCTGTGCGATACCCAGCATTCGCAATGACTCGTGGCAACGCCAAACTGATCACGTTGTTGTAGGACGCAAACTTGTGAAAAGCATGTTGATGCCCATATTGACCATTGGCGTGGTTGTGTAATCCAGACATCACCACAGATCGACTGGCACTACAACTGGCTGTCGTCGCAAATGCATTTCGAAACATGGTTCCGTCAGCTGCAAGAGCGTCGACTGCAGGAGTCCTCGCAACCATGTCACCGTAACACCCAAGAGTTGGACTTTCGTCATCGGTGATAAAAAAGATGATGTTCTTTTCGGCTGCCTGAAGAAGACCAAAATCTGCCAGCACCAATCCCACCAGACTCGCCACACATACAATTCTGAACATCAAATGCACTCCGCAAATTGACAACCAAGTTTTTCAAAATCCAGTCCAACTTCGCTTGGAAACAAATCTGTGAAGCAAATCCGCTAAGCAAACATCTCACACTGTTTCTGAGCCTGAAATCACTCTTTCAACACCATGTCGATACACATCACAGCGGCAACAATGAGTTCACGCAGAGGATTGTCGGGAGGCACGTCTTCGCTGATTTCTAAAACATAGTTATCAGCAGACGTAAACATTTCCTTGCCTAGGCCTGCCCACTTTTTGGTGACATGAGCCAATTCTGTTTCCCCCGCCATAAAGCGAAAATCCCAGCCTGTCCACTTACCCTTTAAGGCACAAAGCTCCTCATCGTTTTCACCAAGAACTCGAAAAGCTCCACCAATCGACAAGAACTTTTGTTTAAAGCCTCCGATTCGACCTCCATCGTTATCGCGAACATCAACCTTCGATAGAAAGAACGACACTCCTCGTTCCACGGACAGCACCAAATCACCAGACACGGTTCGCAACTCAACATTAAACGGCGTCATCCGTTTATAGTCGGTAAACCGTAGCATCTTGGAGATCGTTCCAAGCTTGGGTTCACGACAATTGATGATTTCTTCACCTGTCTCCAAATCAAAAACATCGAAGTTGTTTGATGCCTTAAACATCCCAACATGTTCTTTAACCAGATACAAATTACGATTCAAAACCGGGTGCATTGCGCTAGCTTTCGACTGATATGAGTAAGTGACAGCATGTGAATCAGTGTAGGGGAATCTCATTCCAGAATCACTCGTCAAAGTCTTCCGAATTTCGAACGAAGAATATTCAAGGAACTTTGAGATTTCACTTCCCTCTCAAACACTGCAATTCCAAATGGATCCAAAGCTTCCACTGGAATCCTTGCAATTCAAAAGCAGCCAACAAATAATGATGCCTCGGCTTAAATTTGCAGAGAACTCTGACAGTCATTTCAAGAGCAGCTTTTTCATTGAAGAAATCCAGCCGACGTGATTCCTTCAAGGTGCTCATTTCTCCCCAAAGAAGGGCCGTTCTGATGCACGACAGGAAGCATCACTTAGCCGCTTATCCCTATTTCGCGGTGTTGAAATTCCTTTTGCTACTGTGCGTGGCGGTGCCAACCAACGCTCAAGATCGCAAATTTGTTTCCAACAACCGGCTTGTCATTGGAACCCAAACACGACTGTCTGCTTCCGTTCGAGTTGCCGACGTAGATGCCGATGGTGACCTTGATTTAGTCACCGCCAATGGTCGACACTGGCCTCAACAAAACATGCTGTTTTTAAATCATGGCCGAGCCACCTTCAGTGTGGCTCGACCTTTAGGCATCGACCAGTGCACCAGTTATGCATGTGAATTTGCAGACTTAGATGGCGATCAGGATTTAGATATCGCAGTCGGCAACGACAATTCACCCTGCCTGGTTTTCACAAATGATGGCACCGGCCATTTTGAACGCCATTGCCAGTTTGGCAAGCCGAGTAGCGTTCGCAGCTTAACAGCAGCAGACATCGATGCTGATGGCGATATTGATCTACTCACGACCTGCCGAAGCCGCCCGAACCGGATTTACTTTAACAACGGAAAAGCCGACTTTTCTCAATCAACAACGTTTGGTTCAAGCAACGATTCCACGATCGATGTCGCCGTCGCCGACGTGAATGAAGATGGGAAAAACGATTTGATTCTGGCAAACCGAAATGCCGAACCAAATGCCATTGTGCTCAACCAAGGTGAAGGGCAATTTTCTGCCCCGATTTCCTTTGGGGATGCAAAAGTTTCTAGCCGAGCCATCGTGACAGCAGACTTCAACGGTGATGGACATATCGACTGGGTTGTCGGCAATATTGGTGCGGCCAACACAGTTTGTTTTGGAGACGGCCAAGGATCCGTGTCTCACAAAATTTCAGTTGGAAAAGCCGACAGCCAAACCTATTGCCTTGCCGTAGCAGATCTTAACAAAGATGGCCTTCCCGATTTTGTGGTTGGCAATTTGAAGCAACCCAACGCTGTCTTTTTCAACAAAGATCAAGGCCAGCAGTTTATCCGACAGCCGTTTGGTCAAATTGATTCTGCGACATACGGCTTGTGTGTGGGTGATCTTTCAGGTGATGATTTCCCCGATGTGGCCGTCGCAAACTCCAATCAACAAAATCGTATTTACATCAATCAGCCTGTCAGAAAGTTGTCACCGTGACCTGTTCCGGAATTGAACGAACTTTTTTCACAGCCACTTTGCTAGTGACTTCAATCACTGTCAGCGCTGCCGACCACGCCACAGACTGGCCAGCCTTTCGAGGAACGGGCGGAACGGGCATTGCCAATGGATTTGAAACGGCTTTGCAATGGGATGCTGCAGACCCCGATGATTCGTCCATTCTGTGGAAGTCGCCCGTTCCGGGGTTGGGACATTCATGCCCGACGATTGTTGGCAAGCGGATTTTTATCGCAACCGCTGTCCCGGAAGATGCCGAAGAGGCCACTTTGCAAGTGGGGCGAGGAGGCAACACGGCAGCGGCAAACGACAGCAGCAAACAGTCATGGATGATCCTGTGTTTCGACAAAACCACTGGCCAAGAACTCTGGCGGCGCACGGCTCATACAGGAATCCCAAAGGCGACTCGCCATACAAAAGCAACTCATGCCAACACCACCGTCGCCATTGATGGAAACAACGTGGTGGCCTTCTTTGGTTCTGAAGGCTTGCACTGCTACGACCTCGACGGAAACCTGAAATGGACGAAAGATCTCGGAACCGTTGATGTCAGTAAATACGGGATCGGCTGGGGATACGGCAGCTCTCCTGCAATTCACAATGGACAGATTGTTCTTGTTTGCGACGACCCATCAGCTCCCTACATCGTTTCATTCAACTTAGAAGACGGTGAAGAAACATGGAGACAACCTCGTGAAGGCGACTGCGAACGCAGTTGGGGAACTCCGCTCATTCATGACCAAGGAAAACAGTCCATCATCGTCGTCAATGGTTGGCCATGGATTGTCGCTTATGACCTGAAAACCGGAGATGAAGTTTGGCGAGTCAAGGGGGGAGGAGACAATCCGATCCCTTCTCCGTTTATCGCCAATGATCGCATTTACCTCACAAGTGCTCACGGAGGCAAATCGCCTATCGTTGTGATGCGAACCGATTCCAAAGGCAACGTCAGCGAAGCCGAATCGCCCGAAGAAGCTGGACTGGTTTGGAGAACAGATCGAGGTGGATCATACATGTCGACTCCCATCGTCGTGGGAGACTACCTGTATCTGGGAAATACCAACGGCGTACTGCGATGCTATCACGCCCTCACCGGTAAAAAAATGTATGAAAAACGGCTTAGCAGTGGAGCCTACGTTGTGGCGTCTTTGGTAGCTGCTGGCGAAAAAATTTACTGTACGGCAGAAGATGGAACTGTTTACGTTGTCGCCGCAGGGCCCAAATTTAAAGTGCTGGCCACGAATTCGTTATCCGAACCATGCCTTGCCACTCCTGCGATTTCAGCAGGAATTCTGTATTTTCGAACCTCCAAATCAATCATGGCGAT